>NZ_NKCO01000009.1:0-200051 GCF_002245615.1 Mycobacterium neumannii
TGTCGTTATGGCTGAGGGTGTCGTTGTTGGACAACACCTCGGTCTGCCGCTGCGGGGCGAACGCGATCCCGTGCGTCTGGGCCACCGCCTGCTGCAGCCCCACCACCGGATCACCACCCCCATGCACCACCGCCGCAGGCGCCACGGCCGCGGCGGCGTGCTGCAGTTGGGCTGCGGACGCGTTCTGCACGCCGGCACCGCACATGGCCCGTTCTGGATCGTCGACGAAGGCCTGAGCCGAGACCTCGTCACGGAACAGGTTCAGAATCCAGTCGATTACGTTCATCTCAGTGGTCCTTTCGGATGTCTGGTCGCCGACCTCCGGCGAACTGATGCGAACGTTACGAATCCGCGGATATCCCGAAAACGGGTCGAAGCCCCCTCGCTGCGGTGGATGGATGCAGGGTCAACCCAGACCCCTATTAGGGGATTAGGGGCGGTTCTCTGTGAGCAGTTCGTGGTCACCGAACGGCGACGAGCGTGCGCAAACTGTTGAATTTCAGCGGCGTGGCGTATGCAGACACGCGCGCTCGCGGAAACCAGAGTGCGTGCTAGCGGGAGGCCTTCTTGCGTTCGATGTCGGCAAGGGCCGCGGCCAGTTCCGCGCGCTGCGCCGCCGATGTCTCCCATGCGAGTTGGCGGTTCTTGACCACTTTCGCGGGCGCACCGACGGCGATCGAGAAGTCGGGCACGTCGCCGCGCACGACCGCGTGCGATCCGAGCACGCAACCACGCCCGATCGTGGTGTTGCGCAACACCGTGACCTTGACACCCACCCACGTGTCTGGCCCGATTCGCACCGGCCCCTTGACGATTCCCTGGTCCTTGATCGGCACGTTGATGTCGTCCATACGATGGTCGAAATCGCAGATGTAGCACCAGTCGGCCATCAGCACCGAATCACCCAGCTCGATGTCGAGGTAGGTGTTGATGACGTTGTCGCGGCCGAGCACCACCTTGTCGCCGAACCGCAGCGAACCCTCGTGGCAGCGGATCGTGTTCTTGTCGCCGATGTGCACCCAGCGGCCGATTTCCATGGTCGACAGCTCCGGCGTCGCCTCGATCTCGACGCCCTTACCGAGGAAGACCATCCCGCGGGTGATGATGTGCGGATTGCGCAGCTTGAACTTCAGCAATCTCCAGTACCGCACCAGATACCACGGGGTGTAGGCGCGGTTGGCCAACACCCATTTCACCGACACCAGCGTCAGGAACTTCGCCTGCCGCGGGTCACGCAGTCGCGACCCTCGCCAGCGCTTGTGCAGCGGCGCGCCCCACATGGTCGTCATGGCCGGAAAGCCTACGCGAGCGACCGAATCGGCAACGGTTACCCTCACGTGGACCGATGACGAGGAACGGGAAGGATCGAGTGTTCCGGCGATTGACCGTGCTGGCAGTGTCCTTACTGACAGCGCTGATCACGGCCACCCTGGCGGGCTGCCAGGACACCACCTCCTGGGTCGACGCCAAGGCCGCTGACGGCTGGGCCGCCCAATACGGCGATGCCGCCAACAGCAGCTACCAACCGGTGGCGGGTGCCGACAGGCTGCGCCTCGAATGGATGAGGTCGGTCAAGGGTGACCTCGCCGCCGCGGTGGCACTCGGCACCGGCAGCTATCTGGCCGTCAACGCGCAGACCCCCGACGGATGCTCGCTGATGGTCTGGGAGGCCGACAACAAGGCGCGGCAGCGTTGGTGCACGCGCCTCGTGCAGGGCGGGGGCGCGTCCAGTCCTCTTTTCGACGGCTTCGACAACCTCTACATCGGACAGCCCGGCGCCATGCTGTCGTTCCCCCCGACGCAGTGGATCCGCTGGCGACAACCGGTCATCGGGATGCCGACCACGGCGCGGATTCTGAGCCCGGGCCACCTGCTGGTCGTGACGCACCTGGGTCAGGTGCTGGTTTTCGACGCCCACCGCGGGACGGTCGAAGGCAGCCCGATCGACCTGGTCGCCGGTGTCGACCCCAAGGACTCCGAGCGCGGCCTCCCCGACTGCCGGCCCGCCCGCCCGCGCTGCCCGGTGGCCGCCGCGCCGGCGTTCGCCTCCGCCACCGGGACCGTCGTCCTCTCATTGTGGGAGCCGGGTGCCGATTCGCCCATCCTCGTCGGCCTGCGCTACCGGCCTGGGCAGTCACCGTTTCTGACCCGCGAGTGGACCAGCGACGCCGTTGGCGGCGGTCCCCTTGCCAGCCCGGTGTTCTCGGCCGACGGGTCGACCGTCTACGTCAACGGCCGCGATGATCACCTGTGGGCGCTCAACGCCGCCGACGGCAAGGCCAAGTGGTCGGTGCCGCTCGACTACCTCGGCCAAACCCCACCGTCCGTATCGCCCGACGGGTTGATCGTCGCCGGCGGCGGTCCGGGCGCCAAGCTGACCGGCATCAAAGATGAAGGCGACCGCGGCGAGGTGCAGTGGACCCGCGACGACGTCACGCCGCTGTCGACCTCGAGCCGATCCGGCGCCGATCTCGCCTACACCGTCGTCCGCGACGGCGACGGGGAGGACGCCGGTCAGGCACTGCTGGTGTTCGACCCCGCCGACGGGCGCACCCTCAACAGCTACCAGCTGCCAAGAGCGACGGGTTGGCCGGTCGGCGTCTCCGTCGGAAAAGACCGCCGCGTGGTCACCGCCACCAGCGACGGCATGGTGTACGGCTTCGCACCGGCGTAGTGCACGACACTGGTCGCGAATCGTATTCGTCACCGCAACGAAACACACGAAGTGCGCGAGCATGCCAGCATGCCACCGTGCGCATGTAACCCCAGCGAGCGCCGACGGGCGCACCCGAGCTAAGGAGACGGATTGTCCGAGTTCCTCGACGCAGTCAACGGTTACGTATGGAGTGACGCGCTCGTCTACCTGTGCCTAGCCGCAGGTGTGTACTTCTCTGCTCGCTCCCGGTTCGTCCAGGTACGCCAGGTACGGGAGATGGTCCGGCTGATGCTCAAGGGCGAGAAGTCGCCGTCGGGAGTGTCTTCGTTCCAGGCCTTGACGATGTCGCTGGCGGGGCGCGTCGGCACGGGCAACATCGCCGGTGTCGCGACCGCGATTGCCTTCGGCGGCCCGGGCGCGCTGTTCTGGATGTGGGCGGTGGCGTTCCTTGGCGCGTCGACGTCGTTCGTGGAGTGCACGCTGGGCCAGATCTACAAGACACGCGACCCGCTGACCGGCGAATACCGCGGTGGGCCCGCCTATTACCTCAGCCGGGCGCTCGCGCACACCAAGGCCGCGGGCGCGTTCAAGGTCTACGGCTTCGTGTTCGCCGCCGTGACCGTGCTGGCCTGTGGCCTGCTATTGCCCAGCGTCCAGTCGAACTCGATGGCGTCGGCAATGAACTCGGCCTGGGGATTCTCGAAATGGTGGGTGGCCGTCGTGACGGTCATCGTGCTGGCCTTCGTGATCATCGGGGGCGTCAAGCGCATCGCGGCATTCGCCTCGATCGTCGTGCCGTTCATGGCGGTCGTCTACATCGCGCTCGCGCTGGTGGTGGTGTTGTTGAACGCCGAACGGGTCCCCGGGGTGTTGGAAATGATCTTCGCCAGCGCGTTCGGCCTGGATTCCGCGTTCGGGGCGATCATCGGATCCGCGGTGATGTGGGGCGTCAAGCGCGGCATCTACTCCAACGAGGCCGGGCAGGGCACCGGTCCGCACGCGGCCGCGGCCGCCGAGGTCTCCCATCCCGCCAAGCAGGGCCTCGTGCAGGCGTTCGCCGTCTACGTCGACACACTGTTCATCTGCTCGTCCACAGGCTTCCTGATCCTGACGACGGGCGCCTACCGGGTCTTCGAAGGGGAAAGCGCGACCGGCGCGGTGATCGTCGAGGGTGGCCTGCTCTCCGGAGACGTGGAGGTCGGCCCCGCCTATGCGCAAGCCGGATTCGACAGCCTCTGGAGCGGTGCCGGGTCGAGCTTCATCGCGGTGTCGCTGGCGTTCTTCTGCTTCACGACGATCATCGCCTATTACTACATGGCCGAGACCAACCTGCGCTTCATCCTCGGCCGGTTCTCTCCTGCCTCGATGCCGGTCATCCGGGGCACGGTGGGATCCAACGCGACGATGCTTCTTCAGGCGTTGATCCTGGTGTCGGTGGTCCTCGGAGCGGTGTCGACCGCGACCGAGGCGTGGGTGCTCGGCGACATCGGTGTCGGCCTGATGGCCTGGCTCAACATCGTCGGCATCATCATTCTCCAGCAGCCCGCGTACCGGGCGCTGTGGGATTACGAGAAGCAGAAGAAGGCCGGACTGGATCCCATTTTCGACCCCCGCGCGCTGGAGATCACCGGTGCGACGTTCTGGGAGAACTACGACCCGCTCGCCGGCAAGGAGCGGGAATCGGCGCGGACCTGAGCCTTACAGCGCGAGCATCGGCGCGACCGCCGCGCGCGGAACCGTCGCCTGAACCGGGCCCGCCGATTCGGGGAACAGCCCGCCCTGGCTGAAGAAGAAGATCAGCGAGTCGTCGGTCACCGCGAAGTTCTGGTAGTTCGCGGGATCGGTGCCTTGGCCCGGCGGAACCGGGGCCATGAGACCCTGCCTCTCCAGGTATCGATCGACCTCGCGGTAGATCACGTCCATGGGCTCGGAGCCCGGCTTGAACAGCGTGTCGAAGGTGATCGGCGCATTCGTGGCGAGGTTCCAGTTGAACGACTGGTAGAAGGTTTGCGGGCGCACCCCGCCGACGTTCTGCCAGACGCTGAACACCACGCTGCGGGTGCCGGTGGTCGGCGGTCCCGATCGGTAACCGGTACCTTCGGCGTCGAGTTCGTACCGCATCCCGTCCGCGCTCGGGTTCTCGGCGACGTTGACGAAGCCGTCGCGCGCCTGCGTCAGGTAGGCCACCAGCGGCGCCTGGTCGGGATAGTCGTTGGGGAAACTCAATTCGTAGCTGTAGTTCGGCTTTTCGACGTGCACCCGGCATATCTGATCCGGCCCCACCGTGCCCTGCAGGTCAGCACACCCCGGCTGGGCGGCGGCCGCGGGGATGGCGACGGCGCCGGCGACGGCGGCCACCGCAACCAGAGCGGTCCACCTGAAATTGCGCATCGACGTCCTCGCAGCCCGCGCCGGTCCGGATACCGGCGTATCTCCGCAAGGATACGTGGACGCTCAACGCGACGGACGACAAATGAATGCCGTTGCCCGGCTTGCGCCTCCGGTGCCGATGCGGGTGATCACCACCGAAGCTTGCTGTGAGCCGCGCAGGCGAAGCCGCGCGCGCAGCGCGTCGGGGTCGACGTCGACGCCGCGCACCAGGATCTCGGCCGCCCCCACATCGCGCGCCGAAAGCACCTGCCGCAACCGCCGTTCGCTGAAGGCGACTTCGTCGAACACCTCGAAGCCGCGTACAGCGGGCGGGAGGCGGTCGCCTGACAGGTAGGCGATGTCGGGGTCGAGCTGCCACAGTCCGTGCCGTGCCGCGTAGTGGCGGACCAGCCCCGCGCGCACGACGGCACCGTCCGGGTCGACGATCCACTTCCCCGCGGGTGCCACCGCGCAGTCGTCGGGTTCAGAGTCGGTGACCTGTTCGCCGGTGTCCAACAACGAAGCTCGACGCCTGACCCCACCCTCGGTGAGCCCGGCTGACCACAGGCACGCTTCGCGCACGCTGCCCGCAAGCGACGTCACCTCGATCTCACCGTCGAAACCCAACCGCCTCACGGCGTCGAAATCGATTCCGGGAGCGCACTTCACGACGGTGTCGTGTCGATGGTAGACATCGAGCAGTTCGTCGAGCGGGGGCGCGTAGTCACGCGGATCGAACCGGCGGCGTCCGGCGCTGCGCCGCGCCGGGTCGAGCACGACGACCGTGCCGTTCGTAATGGGCCGAAGGGCATCGGCGCGGCAGAGGTCCACACCGTCGACGTTGTTGCGCGCCATCGCCAGGCGCACCGGATCGATATCACTGCCGATCACGACGTCTGCCGATTCGCGGAGCGCGGCCAACTCGGTGCCGATCGAGCACGTCGCGTCGTGTACCCGGGCGCCGCTGAGCCGACGGGCGCGGTGCCGAGCGACCGGTTCGGCGGTGGCCTGCTGCAGGGCTTCGTCGGTGAACAACCAACCATCGGGATTCGAGAGTTTGGCGGCCGCCTTGCGACGCAGCAGCGTGGTCTCGACCAGCACGGCGGCTCGATCACCGAAACGCCTACGCGCCGAAGCGATGTCGGCGACGAGCATGTTACCGGTCAACCGCAGCGCGGCGGTTTCCCGCAGAGCGTCGATACCCGCAGGGCTGCGCAGATAGTCGACGTCCTCGACGCCGAACGCCACCGTCACGCGGCTGGTTTTACCCCTGTGATCATGACGTTGTAGTACCAGGACTTCGGCACCACACGGCTCCAAAGGTTGGCGTCGACCCAGCTCAACGCGATCCAGCTGTGGAACGCGAATTTCGCATAGCCCCAACCCAATCGGCCGGGTGGGACCGCGGCCTCGAAGGTGCGCAGCGGCCAGCCCAGCATCGCGGCGGTGAACTCGGTGGTCGCGGTCGAGACCCCGACGGCGCCGGCGTTGCTTGCCATGCGCTCCAGGTCGCCCGGTGAAAAGGTGTGCAGGTCGACCACCGCCTCCAACGCGGCTGCGCGCGAGGACTCGTCGAGTTCGGACTGTGGGCGACGCCATCCCGAGAGTCCGGGCAGCTTGGTCACATTAGTCACCGCCCGCCAGGTCAGCGTCGACAACGGGCGGGCATAGTTCTCCCCAGCGTTCGTCGGCTCGCCGGCGAAGATGAACCGGCCGCCGGGCTTGAGCACCCGCACCACTTCGCGCAGCGACAGTTCGACGTCGGGGATGTGGTGCAACACGGCGTGGCCGACGACGAGGTCGAAGGTGTCGTCGTCGTACGGGATGCCCTCCGCGTCGGCCACCCGGCCGTCGATCTCGAGGCCGAGGTTCTCGCCGTTGCGGGTGGCGACCTTGACCATGCCCGGGGACAGGTCGGTCACCGAACCGCGCCGTGCCACGCCCGCCTGAATCAGGTTGAGCAGGAAGAACCCGCTGCCACACCCGAGCTCCAGCGCCCGGTCGTAGGGCAGCTTGCGCTGCTCGGAGAACGGAACCGTGGCGTCGAACAGGTCGCGGGCGTAGTCAACGCAGCGCTTGTCGTAGGAGATCGACCACTTCTCGTCGTAGCTCTCGGCTTCCCAGTCGTGGTACAGCACCTGGGCCAGTTTTGAGTCGTGGCGGGCGGCTTCCACCTGCTCGGCGGTGGCGTGCGGATTCGGCACCGGAGCCGCGGAGCCGTCGACATCAGAAACAGTGTCGGTTTCCTCAAAGCTCATAACAGGGCAGCCTAGAGGTCGAACGTCGCCTTGGCCGCAGCCAGTACCTGAGGCGAATGCTCGACGAACCGTTGTGCCCAGGCCAGCGCGGCGTCGTAGACGTCGTCGGGCGCCACCATCTGGTCGACGAGGCCCAGCGCGTGCGCCTCCTTGGCATCGATGAACCGACCGCTGAAGACCAGCTCCTTGGCCTTGCTCAGGCCGACGGTGCGAGCCAGTCGGGAGGTGCCGCCTGCGGGTACAAGCCCGGCCAGGATCTCCGTCACACCGAACTTGACGTTGTCGCCGCAGACCCGCCAGTCGACGGCCAGCGCCAGCGTCAGCCCACCCCCCAACGCGTAACCGGTGATAGCGGCGACCGTCGGTTTGGGAATGGCCGCCAGAGCGTCCACGGCCTCGCGGCAGGCCTGGGTTGCCGCGTCGGTTTCCTCGGCGTTGAGGCTGCGCAGTTCGGGCACGTCATCACCGGCGGAGAAGATCTCATGGCCGCCGTACACGATCACCGAATGGATGTCGTCGCGGTCGCCGATGGTTCGCGCGGCGGAGACCAGTTCGCGGTAGACCTGACGGGTCAGGGCGTTGGTCGGCGGGCGCGACAGCAGCAACGTGGCGATGCCGGGCCGCTCATCGCTGGTGTGGACCGAGACGAACTCGCTCATGCCTGGCGCGCGCCGGATCCGTAGCCCTCGGGGCTGCGGCGGTTGCGGGCGGCGTTGTACCGGTCGCTGTCGAAGAACTCGATCTCCCAGTTGCCGGTGTCCTTATTCGCCGCGAGATGCGGTGTGACGGAGACGATCTGACGTTCCACGGCAAGCACTTCGTCGACGGTGTGGCCGGCGAGCGAGTCCAGCTGGGTCCATGTCGGCGGCAGCAAGAACGTCCGGCCTGCGGCGAAATCGTCGAGCGCTTGCTGCGGGGTGATCCAGTCTGCCGTGTCGGTCTCGGTGTTGTCGCCGTCGGCGCGTTGGCCCTCCGGCAGGGCGCCGACGAAGAAGTAGGTGTCGTATCGGCGAGTGCGTTCTTCCTTCGGCGTCACCCAATTGGCCCACGGCCGAAGCAGATCGGCGCGCAGCACCAGCTTCTCGCGGTGCAAGAAGTCGGCGAACGACAGCGACCGGTTGACCAGCGCGGCGCGTGCCTCGTGGTAGACCGAGGCGTCATCGACCAGGACGTCGGGATCGTCGGCGGCCCCGGCGAACAACACCCCGGACTCCTCGAACGTCTCGCGTGCCGCCGCGCACACCAGCGCCTGCGCCAGGCTCGGCTCGACGTTCAAACGCTCTGCCCACCAATCGGGTTCGGGACCGAACCAGTCGATGTCGGCGTTGCGGTCGCGGTCGTCGACACCGCCGCCGGGGAACACCATCACGCCGGCGACGAAATCCATCGCCGAGTGCCGTCGCATCAGGAAAACTTCAACTCCTCGAGCGAGTCCATCCCGTTGGTCGCGGATCAGCATCACGGTCGAGGCGGGCCTCGGCGTCAGTGGTTCTTCGGTCATGCTCGTCTCCTGTGCGCGGCCCGGCTCCTGGCGCGACGCGCGAAGTACCGCCCGTCGACGACCTCGAGCGTGATCGCCTGGCCGAAGGCTTGGGAAAGGTTCTCGGCGGTCAGCACGTCGGGCAGCAGCCCGGAGTCGACCACTTTGCCCTCGGACAGGATCAGTCCGTGTGAGAAACCGCGCGGAATCTCCTCGACGTGGTGGGTCACCAGAACCATCGCCGGGGCGTCCGCGTCCTCGGCCAGGTCCTCGAGCCGGGCCAGAAGTTCCTCGCGTCCACCGAGGTCCAGTCCGGCGGCGGGCTCGTCGAGCAGTAGCAGTTCGGGGTCGGTCATCATCGACCGTGCAATCAGCACGCGCTTGCGTTCGCCTTCGGACAGAGTGCCGTACGTGCGCATTGCCAGGTGTTCGGCGCCGACGCTTTCGAGCATGTCGATAGCCTGCTCGTAGTCGACGTCGTCGTAAGCCTCGCGCCAGCGGCCCAGCACCGCGTAGCCGGCCGAGACCACCAGGTCGCGCACCACCTCACCGTCGGGCACCCGCTGCGACAACGCCGAACTACTCAGACCGACCCGCGAGCGCAGTTCGGACATGTCGGTTCGGCCGAGTCGCTCACCGAGCACGTACGCCGTCCCCGACGACGGATGCTCCAGCGCCGCCGCGATGCGCAGCAGCGAGGTCTTACCCGCACCGTTGGGACCGATGACCACCCAGCGCTCGTCGAGTTCAACCGCCCACGTGATGGGGCCGATCAGGGTTTGGCCCCCGCGCCGCAACGACACCTTGGCGAAGTCGATCAGCACGTCGGGGTCGGCTGGATCTCCTTCGGTGGTGGACACTCGCCCATCGTAGACAGGCGACTTGGGCGTGATTCGGTTCGCCCAGCGATCGATTTCACACCCAAATCGCCCACGCGCCTGCGGCGAGCCTCGGCGACGGAAGTTGTCGCGCGCCTGCGGCGAGCCTCGGCGACGGAAGTTGTCGCGCGCCTGCGGCGAGCCTCAGCGACGGAAGTTGTCGCGCGCCTGCGGCGAGCCTCGGCGACGGAAGTTGTCGCGCGCCTGCGGCGAGCCTCGGCGACGGAAGTTGTCGCGCGCCTGCGGCGAGCCTCGGCGACGGAAGCCCACCCGCTCGCCGCCACCACCCTCTCCGGCGTGACCCTCAAGAAGAACTGCACCAGCGGGCCGATCCCGAATGCATAGACGACGGTCCCGACGCCGACCGTGCCGCCGAGTAGCCAGCCGACCGCCAACACCGTCGCCTCGATCGAGGTACGGACAACGCGCACCGACCACCCGGTGCGCTCGACCAGGCCGGTCATCAGCCCGTCGCGCGGCCCCGGTCCGAGGCCGGCGCCGACGTAGAGCACGGTGCTGACCGCGTTGAGCACCACCGCGCCCACCATCATCGTGATGCGCATTGGCAGCGACGTGGGCGTCGGCAGCAGCCACAGCGCGGCGTCGACCGTAATCGCGATGACGACGACGTTGGCCACGGTGCCCACACCGGGCCGGTTGCGCAGCGGAATCCAGGCCAACAGCACGACCACGCCCACGACCGCCGAAGCCACGCCGATCGTCATCCCGGTGTGCCGGGACAGACCCTGATGGAAGACGTCCCAGGGATCCAATCCGAGCCCGGCGCGCACCATGGCCGCCATCGAGAAGCCGTAGCCGGTCAAGCCGACGAGAAGGACCAGGCCGCGAACGACCCCTCTATGCATGGTGTGGGAAGCGCACCTTGATGAGTTCGAGTTCGCGGGCCATGCGTTCGGCGTCGCGGTCGACGTAGTCAGCGTGGGCGACGGGCTGCTGCCACGCCAGGGTCGAGGCGAGGCGGCGACTCAAGCGAGGTATCCAGTTTAAGCTCATGGGCTCCATCGTTGGCTCTAACTGGCTTGCCTTTCAATAGCCAGTTAGGCGATACTGGCCTGCAATGACACTTGAATCGCCCGCCCGAACGCTCAATGTGGACCTTCTGGCCCGCGAGTTGGGCAACTGGCGCACCTCCAGTCGAAGTGGACCCGTTTACCAGGGTCTGGCCGACGCCCTTCGTCTGCTGATCATCGACGGACGTGTCCCGGTCGGCGCACGCGTGCCCAGCGAACGCGCACTCGCCGACATGCTGCGGGTGTCACGCACCACGGTCACCGCCGCTTACACCCAGCTGCAGGAGGACGGATATCTCCTCGCGCGCCGCGGCGCCCGCAGCACCACCGCGCTACCCGTCGCACCTGCAGCGCGCGTCGAGCCCGCCACAGCGTCGGTGAGCCTGGCCGCGGCGGCGTTGTCGGCTCCGGCCGCCGCGGTGATGGAGGCCTTCACAGAGGCGACCCGCGACGTCACGCCCTATCTGCACGCGCCGGGACACGAACTCGTCGGCGTTCCGGCGCTGCGACATGCGATCGCCGAAAGGTATTGCGAGCGTGGGCTTTCCACCGAGCCGGACGAGATCATGGTGACCACCGGGGCGCTGCACGCCATCGGGCTGATCCTGACGACATATGTTCAGCCCGGTGACCGCGTACTCGTCGAACAACCGACGTACCACGGCGCGCTGTCCTCGATCGCAACCGCAGGCGCTCGCCCCGTCCCGGTCGCGATGACCGAAACCGGCTGGGATTTCGACGCACTTCCGAACACGCTGCACCAGATGTCGCCGACGCTGGCGTATCTGATCCCCGACAACCAGAACCCGACGGGTATGACCATGCCCGCCGCGGGCCGGAAACAGCTGGCGCACATCATCGCCGAGACCCGCACCCGCACCGTCATCGACGAGACCATCCTCGACATGTGGCTCGACGAACCCGCGCCCGGCCCGGTTGCGGGCGAGATGACGTCGCGACGCGATCTGGTGCTGACGGTCGGCTCGATGTCGAAGTCGTTCTGGGGTGGGCTGCGGGTCGGCTGGATCCGTGCGGAGCGCGCCACCATCGCCACCATCGCCGCGCTGCGACCGTCGATCGACATGGGCACGGCGGTGCTCGAACAGTATGCTGCGGCAAGGCTTCTCGCCCGGCGCGACGAGTTGCTGCCGGAGCGGCGAGAGATCTTGCGCAGCCGTCGCGCATATCTGCAGTCGCTGCTGAGCCAGCACCTGCCCGATTGGGAGCCCGGCCCGGGCGTCGGCGGTATGTCGTTGTGGGTGCGGCTGCCTGCCCCGATGAGTACGGCGCTATCGGCGGCGGCCTCCCGGCTGGGCCTCGACCTGCCAGCGGGCCCGCGGTTCGGGGTGGACGGCACCCTCGAGCGGTTCGTCCGCGTGCCGTACGCGCTACCCGAGGAGCAGTTGGGTGAGGCGGTGGAACTGCTGGCGCGGGCGTGGCGCAGCGTCACCGGGCTGTCGGCGCCGGAGCCGACGACCGTCGTCGTCTAGCGAAGCTCCTCGTGGGCCCCCACGCACTCCGCGAGCGACCGTGTTTGTCCCGCGACACGCCGCATTTTCGCGTACAAATGCGGTCGCTCGCGCCCCACGAAAAGCCCCCGTTCAGTCGGGGATCTCGACGCGGCGCACCACACCGTCGACGGCATCGGCGGCCTCGATCTCACCGCGCGTGATACCGAGGATGAACAGCACGGTGTCCAGGTACGGCTGGCTCAGCGACGCGTTGGCGACCTCCCGCAGCGCGGGCTTGGCGTTGAACGCCACACCCAGACCCGCGGCGGCGAGCATATCGATGTCGTTGGCACCGTCGCCGACGGCCACCGTCTGCTCCATCGGCACACCGGCCTGCTGCGCGAAATCCCTGAGCGCCTTGGCTTTTCCGGCCCGGTCGATGACGGGGCCGATCACCCGGCCGGTCAATTTGCCGTCGACAATCTCGAGTTCGTTCGCGGCGACGAAATCCATCATCAGCTCGTGTGCCAGCGGTTCGATGACCTGACGGAAGCCGCCGGACACGATGCCGCAGTGGTATCCCAGCCGCCGAAGCGTGCGCAGCGTGGTACGGGCACCGGGCGTCAACTCGATCTGGTCGGCGACGTCGTCGAGCACGGACGCGGGCAGGCCGGCGAGTGTCGCCACGCGCCGGTGCAGGGATTCGGCGAAGTCGAGTTCGCCGCGCATGGCGGCCTCGGTGACCTCGGCGACCGCGGCCTCGGCACCCACCTTGGCCGCCAGCATTTCGATCACCTCACCCTGGATCAGGGTCGAGTCGACGTCGAAAACGATGAGCCGCTTGGCTCGTCGCGTCAGGCTGAAATCCTCGAGCGCGACGTCGATCTCCTGGGCGACCGCCACGCGCGCCAGCGTCTGCTGCAGTTCGTCATAGACCGCGCGCGACGGCACCGAGACCCGCAGCTCCAATCCCGTCACCGGGTAATCCGATATGCCACCGATCGTGTCGATGTTGACCTCGAGCCGCGCGAGTTCGCGGGCCACCACCCCGAACTCCTCGGCGGTGATCGGACGACCGAGGACGACGATCGTGTGCGTCGACGGTTCCCGCATGACCGGCTCGCCGTCGCTGCGTTCGATCGTGACGTCCAGGCCCACTTCGCGGATCGCCGCCGTCACGGCGTCACGAAGCTCGGCGCTTCCCGCGACTTCCGCCGATCCCGCGACCAGCACACCCAGGGTCAGCCGGCCGCGAATCACGACCTGTTCGACGTTGAGCAGCTCGACCTGGTGACGCGACAGCACCTCGAACAACGCCGAGGTGACGCCGGGCTGGTCGCGGCCGGTGACCGTGATCAGCAGCGATGCGCGTTCGCGTGATTTACCGGTCATGCCGCAATCGTGTCAGGTACGAACGTTCGCGTCGTCCAGCCGGGTCACATCGCCGTCCGCGGGCCCATGGCTGCGTCCGACGTGTGCCTCCGCGCGCATCCGCTCCACCATGTGCGGGTAGTGCAGCTCGAACGCGGGTCGCTCCGAGCGGATTCGGGGCAGCTCGGTGAAGTTGTGCCGCGGCGGCGGGCACGACGTCGCCCACTCCAGCGAGTTGCCGTAACCCCACGGATCGTCGACGGTCACCGGCTCGCCGTAGCGCCAGCTCTTGAAGATGTTCCACACGAACGGCAGCGTCGAGATGCCCAGGATGAAGGCCCCGATGGTCGACACGACGTTGAGCGTGGTGAACCCGTCGGTCGGCAGGTAGTCCGCATACCGGCGCGGCATACCCTCGTCGCCCACCCAGTGCTGCACCAGGAACGTGACGTGGAACCCGATGAACGTCAGCCAGAAGTGCAGCTTGCCCAACCGTTCGTCGAGCAACCGGCCCGTCATCTTCGGGAACCAGAAGTAGATTCCGGCGTAGGTCGCGAACACGATCGTGCCGAACAGCACGTAGTGGAAGTGCGCGATGACGAAGTAGCTGTCTGTGACGTGGAAGTCCAGCGGCGGGCTGGCCAGCAGCACGCCCGACAGACCGCCCAGCAGGAACGTCAGCAGGAACCCGATCGAGAACAGCATCGGTGACTCGAATGTCAACTGGCCCTTCCACATCGTGCCTATCCAGTTGAAGAACTTGATACCCGTAGGCACGGCGATCAGGAACGTCATGAACGAGAAGAAGGGCAACAACACCGCACCCGTGGCGTACATGTGGTGTGCCCACACCGCGATCGACAGCGCCGCGATCGCGATGGTCGCGTAGATCAGCGTGGTGTAGCCGAAGATCGGCTTGCGGCTGAACACCGGGAAGATCTCGCTGACGATGCCGAAGAACGGCAGCGCGATGATGTACACCTCGGGGTGGCCGAAGTACCAGAACAAGTGCTGATACAACAGCACACCGCCGTTGGCGGGATCGTAGATGTGCGCGCCGAGATGCCGGTCGGCCGCCAGCCCGAACAGCGCGGCGGTCAGCAACGGGAAGGCCAGCAGCACCAGGATCGACGTCACCAGGATGTTCCAGGTGAAGATCGGCATCCGGAACATCGTCATACCGGGTGCGCGCATGCACACCACAGTCGTGATCATGTTCACGCCGCCGAGGATGGTGCCCAGACCCGAAATGGCCAGACCCAGGATCCACAGGTCACCGCCGGCGCCCGGTGAGTGGATCGCGTTGCTCAGCGGCGCGTACGCCGTCCAGCCGAAGTCGGCCGCACCACCGGGGGTGATGAAACCGGAGATCGCGATCAGGGCGCCGAACACGAACAGCCAGAACGACAGGGCGTTCAGCCGGGGGAACGCGACGTCGGGGGCGCCGATCTGCAGCGGCAGCACCAGGTTGGCGAAGCCGAACACGATTGGCGTCGCGTAGAACAGCAACATCACCGTGCCGTGCATGGTGAACAGCTGGTTGAACTGCTCGTTGGACAGGAACTGCAGTCCCGGCATCGCCAGCTCGGTCCGCATGAACAGCGCCATCAGCCCGCCGATGAAGAAGAAGATGAAGCAGGCGACGCAGTACATGATGCCGATCATCTTGTGATCGGTGGTGGTGATGAGCTTGTAGATCAGGTTGCCCTTGGGGCCGAGTCGCTCCGGGAACGGACGCCGTACCTCGAGTTCTCCGATAGGGGGCGCTTCGGCTACCAACAGGTCCTCCATACATCCAGGTCGGGACATCCCGGGGTTGTCTCGATGAATCCTAGCGGGCCTCCGATCATGAATGCTCGGGGGTCCTACAAAGCGTCGTAATCGGCCAGCACACGGCTTTCGGCCCGGGAGCTGGCCGGATGTTACCGTCGGCGACGTGTTGATCGGCCGAGCGCGCAGGGCCCTCGTCGCCGCCAGGATGCTGGGCCTGGCCGCGCTCGCGACCGCGGTCGGCATGACCGTGATGAGCGGCTGCGGGTCCCCCGATGGGGAGTCGTCAGACACCGCCGCCCCGCAGACGATCGTCACCAGCACGACGAGCATCGCCGGCGCCGGGGTGCTGGGCAATCAGCGGCGCCCCGACGAATCGTGTCCGGCTGAACCGGCACCGGTGGACCCGGGACCCCCCGAGCGCATGGTGCGCCACGCCGCGGGCGAGACGCTGGTACGCGCCGACCCACAGCGCATCGTGGTGCTGTCGGGCGACCAGCTCGACGCTCTGTGCGCGTTGGGACTGCAGTCGCAGATCGTGGCCGCGGCGCTGCCCGACGGCTCCGATAGCCAGCCGTCGTACCTGGGCCAGGTCATCCACGACGTGCCGGGCGTCGGCACCCGCAGCGAACCGGACCTCGACGGCATCCGCGCAGCCGCACCCGACCTGATCCTCGGTTCTCAGGCGTTGACGCCGGAAGCCTTCGGGCCACTGTCCGACATCGCCCCGACGGTGTTCTCCGGCCCGCCCGGCGCGGCGTGGCAGGACAACCTGCGCATCGTGGGCGCCGCGACCGGACGACAGGACGCCGCGAACGGGTTGGTCGAGGGATTCGAGCGCGCGGCCGACAAGACCGGCGCCGACAACGACGCCACCCACTTCCAGGCGTCGGTCGTGCAGTTCACCGACACCACGATGCGCGTCTTCGGCGTCGAGACCTTCCCGGGCAGCGTGCTGGCCGATGTCGGCGTCGATCGCCCTGTGACACAACGCTTCACCGACAAGCCCTACATCGAGGTGGGAGTCACCGACACGGATCTCGGAGACGATCCCGACCTGTCGATCGCCGACGGCGACATCGTCTACGTGTCCTTTGACTCGCCGTCTGCGCGCGACCGCGCGCCCGCGGTGTTCGAGAGCGATGCGTGGAAGAAGCTGGGCGCGACGCGGGACGGCCGGGTCTTCGCGGTCAACAACGAGGTGTGGCAGACCGGGGAGAACATCGTGGCCGCACGCGGCATGCTCGCCGACCTGCAATGGCTCAACGCTCCGATCAATTAGCGTTGTCGGCGTGTTCCACGTCCTGAAATCGACCTATCTGCAACCGCCCGAGGTCGTCAACGAGACCCGGCCCGCCCACCTCGAATGGCTCAAGAACGAGGTCAGCGTCGGCCGGATCGTGTTGGCGGGCCGCCTGGAGGACGAGTCGGGCGCAGTTCTGATCACCGGCGAAATGGATGCCGAGCAGGCGCAGGACGTCGTCGACCGCGATCCCTATACGGCCGCCGGCGTCGCGCGATACGAACGGCTGTCGTTCAACGGGGCGTTCCGGGCCACCGGTCTCTAGCGGGCCTGGGAGAAAACTCACAGCTTCGGCAGGAATCATCGGGGCAAGCGGCCCTGTTGGTCGTTGCAGGCCGGTCGCAGTGTCAGCGACGGCTTTGTCGATAGTCGATCGGAACGAAAAGAAGAAGGTCGTAATGAGCACCGTTGCCGCATATGCCGCACCGTCGGCGTCCGAACCACTGGTCAAGACCACCATCACCCGACGCGAGGTCGGACCGCACGACGTGGCGTTCGACATCCACTTCGCGGGCATCTGTCATTCCGACATTCACACCGTCCGCGACGAGTGGGGCCGCGCGAACTATCCCGTGGTTCCCGGGCACGAGATCGCCGGTATCGTCACCGAGGTCGGTTCGGAGGTCACGGGATTCAGGGTCGGCGACCGCGTCGGCGTCGGTTGCTTCGTCGATTCCTGCCGCGAATGCGCGCAGTGTCGCGCGGGCGAGGAACAGTACTGCGCCAAGGGCATGGTCGGCACCTACAACGCGATCGGTCGTGACGGTGAGCCGACACAGGGCGGCTACAGCGGCGCGATCGTGGTGGACGAGAACTATGTGCTGCGCATCCCCGACAGCCTCCCGCTCGACGCGGCGGCGCCGCTGCTGTGCGCAGGGATCACATTGTATTCGCCTCTGCGCCACTGGAATGCGGGTCCGGGAACCCGCGTGGCGGTCATCGGTCTGGGCGGGCTGGGCCACATGGGCGTCAAGCTCGCGCACGCGATGGGCGCACATGTGACGGTGCTGAGCCAGTCGCTGAAGAAGATGGAGGACGGGCTGCGCCTTGGTGCCGACGAGTACTACGCAACCTCCGACCCGGAGACGTTCTCCACGCTGCGCGGATCGTTCGACCTGATCCTGAACACGGTGTCGGCCAACCTCAACTTGGGCCGCTATCTCGGACTGCTCGCACTCGACGGCACGATGGTCGAGCTGGGTATGCCGGAGCAGCCCATGTCGGTACCCGCCGGCGCGCTGATCTCCGGACGGCGCCGCCTCGCCGGCTCACTGATCGGCAGCATCGCCGAAACGCAGGAGATGCTCGACTTCTGCGCCGAGCACGGCGTGCGACCCGAGATCGAGGTCATCACACCCGATTACATCAACGAGGCCTATGAGCGGGTGGTGGCCAGCGATGTGCGCTACCGCTTCGTGATCGATACGCAGTCACTGCGCTCATAGGACCGGTTGTCAGACGCCGTAGGGCCGATCAGAATTGGCGAACGTCTCCGGCGTTGACGAAAAGTCCGTGACCGGTGGCGTCATAAGTGATGCGGGTCCGCAGATTCTCGTCTTGAATGGTCCAGCCGTCGACGTGATATGTCTGCCCGGCGTCCACGACGATGTCTCCGCCGGGGGTTTCGTTCGCTGCGGGGACGACGCCCCGCTCCCAGTACATTTGACCGGTGCCACGCACAACGGCGAGGTTGAGCCGGTTGTTGAATTTCGATGTCTCCCACGGAGCCTGACCCCATGGTTGGCCGTCGACACGCTGACATACCACTATCGGTCCACCGCCGCGCTTCACGTCGTCAGCACTCACCAGGCAGCGGATCGTGCCCGACTGGAGAAGCACCAGCTGTCCCGTATCGGCCGCCGCCGGCGGCGCCAGGACCACCGCACCGAGAATGGAGAGACCCAAAGCCGTCACTGCCCGCCGAATCATGCCCGTCTCCACCGTCGTGCTACGCCACTACCTTCAGCCGGGAATCGTCTCACGGGGCTGATCGTGACAGGCCGATTTCCTACGAAGTCGGCCGGTCGGTGCATGTTTCGAGGTCCCAGTCCTCGTCTTCGGCCACACCGGCCGTGCCGACCACGCAGCGCAACCCGATAAATCGAGCTCCGTGAGCCGTCCCCTCCGCGGCTCACGGAGCAGAGTTGACGCTATGCGCTGCCAGGTCCAGGGAATATAGGGATTTCCCTGGCCTTGGCGGCGACGCGCGGCTGCTGTCCTTCAGAGTTCGCGCCCCGCGGTGAGGCGGGCGTGGACGACGCTGATGCGATCGGCTGGCAGACCGGCTTGTCGGCACATGCGCGCGACGGTTTCGGCGGTATCGGAGCGGAAGACTCCGTAGAGAATCTCATCGCCGGCCGCGGCCACCGTGATGATCAGTTCGATGGGCTCGCCCTCGGCGACCATCCCCCCCGCGCTGTGCTCGAGTGCGGTGGTGAGGGCCTCGAGGTCCGAGGTTCTGAGCCGCGGTTGATACCACTCGGTGAGGAAGCAGCGTTGCCGGTCGAGATGAGTGGTCACCACCGGAGACTATTGATTACCGACGATTTATGTACCGGGGATTTCCCTGGTATTGGCGTCCGGCAGATGAGTGTGCAGCTGGGAGCGGGAGCGGATGCCGAGTTTTCGGTAGACATTGCTCAAGTTCATCTCGACCGTCTTCGGCGATATGAAAAGTTCTGCAGCGATCTCCCGGTTGGACAACCCGTCTGCGGCACGGCGCGCAACGCGCTCTTCGGCCGGTGTGAGGCCCGCGCCACGAGTCGTACTGCGCTTCAGATGGTTCAGCTCGGCGGCGGCGCGACGCAGCCACAACGGTGCACCGAGCCGTTCGAAAGCGTGATGGGCGGCCACCAGGTGGTCCTCGGCCGGCTTTCGGTGGCGTCGTCGCCGCTGTATCTGACCCAACACCAACCGGGTGCGGGCCGTCTCGAACGGCATGGGTAGTTCGCGGTGGTGTTCGAGCGCGGTGAGAGCCGTCGCCTCGGCAGCCGGCAGATCGCCTCGCGCGGCAAGCCATAGACAGCGTCCTCGCGCGCCGGTGGCGAGCATCCACGGCCGCTGGAGTCGGTTCCCGTTCGTTTCAAGGGCCTCGATCAGCGGCTGCGCCTCGTCGAGTCTGCCAAGTGCGGTCAAGGCTTCGATGGCGTCGGGAAGGTAGCCGCCGCTGATCAGCTCGGTGTCATGGGCGGGGTCGAACGTGCGCAGCAGAGGCTCGAAGGCGTTGATCGCCGCGGTGTAGTTCCCGAGCGAGGTCTCGAGGAATCCGAGGCTGGTGAGAGGCGATCGGGCCAAATAGATTCCGCCGGTTGCGTGCGCTAGGGCGATCGCCAGGTCCGCCGCCTCGCGGGCTTCTTGTTCACGTCCGGTGTGGGCGGCGACTGCGGCGCGGCAACTCGCCGCGAACACCCGGGGGTGGTGGCCGTCGATCTCTTCGGCTCGTCGGGTCGCCTCTTCGGCGATCGTGGCGGCATCGTCATATCGGCCTGACCAGATGTTGATCATCGTCGCCTGGGTGTCGACCCAGATCGCGTCGATCTCGTTGCCTCGATCGGCGGCGTGCTCCCTCAGGGCCTGTATCACCTGCTGTGCCTGCTGCAGATCGCCGGTGCCGGCGTCGATCACGGCTTTGACCGCGTCGGCTCGATGGTGGACGTGGCCAAACGGTGTGCTGCCTTGCAGGCGGAGGGCCTCGGTGATCGTGTGTTCCTCGACGCCTCGCCCGTACTGGAAGTGCAGCATGGCCGCCAAGGCGCGCGCTTGGCTCTGAAAAGCCGTGTCGGGAATCTGGTCGGCGACGTCGACGGCCTCCCGTGCGTAGGCGAGCGCCTGCTCGAAGTCGCCCGTGATACCGGTGGCGGGTGCGAGAGTCATCAGCGCCTGGAGTCGAAGGTGCGGGCTCTCGACAGCGTCCTCCAAGCCCCGGGTCAAACCCTCCACGGCGGCGGTGAACGAACCGTCGTAACCGTCGATCGCGCCCTGCAGGATCACCACCGCACCGCGGATGGCACCTGTCGGAAGGTCGTCAGAGAGTCCCTTGAGGTGCTGGCGCGCCGCGGCGATGGCACCGGCGTCGAAGTGATAGCGCGCGGCGAGGATCCGCCGTATGGGGTCGTCACCACCGAGCGCGATCGCAAGTTCGACGAGTTCGGCTGCGGCGGTCGGTGCCCCGTGCTCGCGGGTCGCGACTGCGGCGGCGTCGAGGGCCGCCAGAGTTGCCGGGTCGGCGCTGGTAGCCGCCAGCGCGAGATGGCGGGCCTTGAGTTCCGGTGCGTCGACGAGCTCAGCCAGTCGGCGGTGCATCGCTCGGCGGTCTGCAGGTTGGGCGGCGTCGTAAACACCGGCCGACAGCAGGGCATGCGAGAACTCGATGGCGGTCCCGACGACGGCGACGACGTGTGCGGCCTCCCCGCGTTCCAGCAGTTCCACGACGCGTTCTTCGTCGACTCCCGTCGCTTGGGAGACCATCTCAACGGTCGGTTTCGCCGCGCAGGCGGCGGCGAGCAGCAGCGGGGCTGCCTCCTGTTCCAGTCCTTGCAGCCGGGCCGCGACGATCGCGGCCAGCGTCTCCGGAAGCGTCCCGTCGATCCCGCGGCCGTCTTCCACGGCTCGGACCAGTTCCAGGGCGTAAAACGGGTTGCCGCCGGAGATTTCTTGGATTCTGCGCATTTGCGGGCGGGGCAGGACTTTGCCGTGACGTTTGGTGACCAGCGCGTGAAGGCCGCCCATGGTCAGTGGCGTCATGTGGACGCGGCGGAGGGCGTCCGGATGAGCCATCTGCAGCCGTATCTGCGCTTCAAGGGATCCGGGCTCTCCGCTGCGGGTGGTGACGAGGACGCCGATGGGTCCCTGCACCCGCCGCGCTACGTACCGGATGGCCGTGGCGCTCGGTGTGTCGAGCCACTGCCCGTCGTCGATCGCGATCAGTACCGGTGTGCGGGCCGACAACCACTGCACAACCGACTGAAACGCCGCCGCCGCGCCCCGTTCGTCGGTCGCAGCGGGCGCATGATCGTGAAGCAGAAGGCTGTTCACCATCGCTCGCTGCGTCGAGGACAGACACTCGAATGATTCGTGATCGACACCTGCGAGGAGATCCGAAAGGGCAGCGAAGGAAAATGTCACTTCGCCCGGATCACCTTGTGCTGTCATGACTTTGAACCCGCGAGCCGAAGCGGCCCTGACAGCGTCACGATACAGCGTCGTCTTGCCGATTCCCGGTTCCCCGTCGATGATCAGCCCCGTCGCAGAGACGGCAGCGCTGTCCAGAAACGCTGTTACCGCGGACTGCTCGGCGAGTCGAGTTACCGAGTGCGACCCGCTGAACTCCACGTCAGACTGGCTCGGACCGCCCACCAACATCGGCGCCCTTCCCCCGTCCCCTTCGCTGATCGGTTGTGACGCCACGATAAGCCACAACGCAGCGGGGTTCGCCTTTTCTCGATAGATCCGTGAGCGCTGAACGTGGTCCGGGTTACCGGCACACACGCGCCCTTTTCGCATGAGCCGACTCCGGCTGCGGCTGCCCACGCGGCTGGCACACGAATGACACTGCAATGCACGGCATGTCGGACGGTTTGGGAACCGCCACACCGCACCGCCAGGGTTTCTGATGGCGAGCGCATCTCGCCGGTGTAGGCGACGAATACGCGTTTCGGGTGACCGGCGTAATCTGCCGTCGAACGGAGTCGCGCAGCCCGTTGTTCGAAGTGATGCGCCGCGCGCTCGCCATGGTCAGTTCGGCGAAACGAATGCGCTTTCCGACGCGGGATAATTGCACCCGCTGCGCGTAGCGTTGACGCCATGGCGCCGACGTTGCCGGGCTTCGACGAGTGGCTGAATGCCGCTCTGATCGAGGAGGCAGACAGGGTCGGCGAATCCATCGAGACATACATCGGCCGCGCCGTCGCCGCTCGGATGATCATCGAACGGGCGCGCCGCGGTGAGGGCGATGTGCGCGAACTCATGGCGCACGTCAAAACGTTGAACCTGGACACGCACGACCCGGTCACAGCCCTCGCCGAGGGTGCCGTCATCTCCGACCCCGACCGACTGCGCGCGCTCTATGACAGTGGTTTGCTCAACGCGGAACGCGCCCGCAGCCTCGACCGCATCGTCGGCATGGTGGTGACCGCGGTCGGGGTGCCGTCAGCCGCGGTGACACTGATCGATCGCGACACCCAGTTCATGTGCAGCGCAATCGGTCTGACCGGCGAAATGGCAGTCAGACGTCAAGGCCCTTTGAAGGGTTCTCTCGGACGCGAGGTTCTCGTCACCGGCAAGCCGCTCGTCGTCGCCGATGCCCGGAAGGAACCGCTACTGCGCGACCATTGGGCGGTGAAGGAGGGCGTCGTCGTGGCTTACGCGGGCTTCCCCCTGACGGACGCCCAGGGACACACGATCGGCACGCTCATCGCCTGGGACACCCGGCCTCGCCAATGGATGCCCGGCCATGTCCAGGTGATGGAGGACTTCGTTATGGTGCTGCGCGCGCGCCTGTTCGGCGTTAATCCGGACTGACCTCGTAGCCGGCTAGAAGTCCCAGTCCTCGTCTTCGGTGACGACGGCCTTGCCGATCACGTAGCTCGACCCCGACCCCGAGAAGAAGTCGTGGTTCTCGTCGGCGTTAGGCGACAGCGCCGACAGGATCGCCGGGTTGACGTCGGTCTCGTCGCGCGGGAACAACGCCTCGTAGCCGAGGTTCATCAGCGCCTTGTTGGCGTTGTAGCGCAGGAACTTCTTGACGTCCTCGGTCAGACCGACTCCGTCGTAGAGGTCCTGGGTGTACTCGACCTCGTTGTCGTAGAGCTCGAACAGCAGCTCGTACGTGTAGTCCTTCAGTTCGGCCTGCGTGGCCGCGTCCTCGAGCGCCAGACCGCGCTGGAACTTGTAGCCGATGTAGTAGCCGTGCACAGCCTCGTCGCGAATGATCAACCGGATCATGTCGGCGGTGTTGGTCAGCTTGGCCCGGCTGCTCCAGTACATCGGCAGGTAGAACCCGGAGTAGAACAGGAAGCTCTCCAGCAGCGTCGAGGCCACCTTGCGCTTGAGCGGCTCGTCACCCTTGTAGTACTGCATGACGATCTCGGCTTTGCGCTGCAGGTTCGGGTTCTCCTCCGACCAGCGGAACGCGTCGTCGATCTCGGCCGTCGAGCACAACGTGGAGAAGATGTTGCTGTAGCTGCGCGCGTGCACCGACTCCATGAACGCGATGTTGGTGTAGACGGCTTCCTCGTGCGGGGTCAGCGCGTCGGGGATCAGGCTGACCGCCCCGACCGTGCCCTGAATCGTGTCGAGCAGCGTCAGGCCGGTGAACACCCGCATCGTCAGCTGCTTCTCGTGGTCGTTGAGCGTGTTCCACGACGGAATGTCATTGGAGACCGGCACCTTCTCCGGCAACCAGAAGTTGCCCGTCAGCCGGTCCCAGACCTCGGCATCCTTCTCGTCCTGGAGACGGTTCCAGTTGATCGCCGAGACACGGTCAATCAGCTTCATGCCATCACTCACGAGAACCCCATTTCACCTGGTCTTTGGTCCGCTTGACGCGGTTCTGTCGCCCGACATCGACACTACCCCTGGGGGACGACATCCACGGCTAACACAACATCGTGTGTTGGCGTGTCGTTCCCGCCGACGAGTTACCGCTGCCGCCCGTGGGCATTCTGATCGACTCTGCGCGCTGTTTCGGCCGAAATCGCGATCTCGGCGCACACTAGGCAGCCAGCGACGCGCGCTGCCCGCCGAAGAACCGATACTCCGATTTGTCGAACTTGCGGGTGGCCAACCAGTACTGCCATGTCATGCCGCTCCACAGCGTCCGGTTCACGCCGTGCTCGTCGAGATACCAGCTCTGACAGCCGCCGGTGCTCCACACGGTCCCGGACAGTTCGTCCTGCAGCTGCTCGTTGTAGCTGTCCTGCGCCTCGCGGGTCGGCGTCAACGCCTGCGCGCCGGCCCGGTCGACGGCCGCGATCGCCTGCGCGGCGTAGCGGATCTGCGATTCGATCATGAACACCACCGAGTTGTGCCCCAGCGCGGTGTTGGGCCCGAGCAGAAAGAACAGGTTCGGCATGTCGGCGACCGTGATGCCGCGCAGCGCCGCGATGCCCTCGCGGTTCCAGCGGTCCACTAGGTCCTCGCCACGCGGGCCCTTGATGTGGACGTACGTATAGGAGTCGGTGACGTGGAATCCGGTGGCGAACACGACGACGTCGGTTTCCCTTTCGACGCCGTCGGCGGTGACGATGCCCGTCGGCGTGAACCGCGCAATGGCGTCGGTGACGACGTCGGTCTTCGGATCGGCGATGCCGCGATAGTACGTGTCGGAGTTCAGGATTCGCTTACACCCGGCCCGGTAGTTCGGCGTCAGCTTGCGGCGCAACTCGCGGTCCTTGATCGACTTGTTGATGTTCCACTTACCCAGCAGCTCACCGATTTTCAGCAGCCGCGGCTCGCGCGTCATCGCGAAACCGACGCCCTCGTGGATCCAGTAGATGGCCGCCCGCATCAGTTGCCGGGTGCCGGGCACGTTGGTGAAGAGGTCGCGCGCCCATCGCGGAATCGGGTTGTTGGGCCGCGGCATCACCCATGCCGGCGTGCGCTGATACAGGTGCAGCGCGCCGACGTCCTTGACAATCTCCGGCACGATCTGAATCGCACTCGCACCGGTGCCGATCACCGCCACCCGTTTGCCGGTCAGATCGACGTCATGGTCCCACTCGGCGGAATGAAAAGTGGCACCGGCGAATTCGTCGAGCCCGGGGAATTCCGGGACGAACGGGATATGCAGGCCGCCCGCCCCGGAGACGACGAACTGCGCGACGAACTCGCGCCCGTCCTTGGTGAAGACGTGCCAGCGCAGTTCGTTGTCGTCCCAATGGGCACGGTCGACGTGGGCACCGAAGCGGATGTAGCGACGCAGCCCGTACTTTTCGGTCACGCCCTTGAGGTAATCGAAGATCTCCGGCTGGAACGACCACATGTGACGCCAGTCGGCCTTGGGCTCGAACGAGAACGAGTACATGTGCGACGGGATGTCGCAGGCGCACCCGGGGTAGGTGTTGTCGCGCCAGGTGCCACCGATCTCGTCGGCCTTCTCCAGCATCAGGAAGTCGACGTTCTGGCGTTGCAGCGCAATGGCCATTCCGAGACCGGAGAAGCCGGTGCCGATGATCAGTGCGCGGGTGTGCACCGGTTGTTGGGCAGTGGTGTCCTCGGCCGTCTGCTCGGCAACCGTCATGGTCTCCCCTATTACCCCAGTTGGCGCGTGCACCCTACGTGGTGGGCACATCCTGGGAACGCCGGTACTGGGTACTTTCCAGTCTCCGGTCCGCGCGAAGTGGTGTCAACGCCGAAGTCAGGCGACGGGCTGCTGCTTGCGAACGGCGGTGTTAATCGGCTGGTCAGGGTCAATCTGGATGCCGAGCAGCTCGGCGGTGCCGTTGATCGCGCCCACCATGATCGTGGTCATGTGCGCGACGAACTGATCGGCGGGCATGCGGCGGGTGCCGTCGTCATCGTCGCCCAGCCACCAGTCCGTCGCCGATGCCGCGGTACCGAAGATTGCGTACGCCGCGAGCTCGAAGGCTGCCGGATCCGGCGCCAGATCCTTGAGTTCCTCGCTGATCATGTCGGCGACGGCGAGCGTGATCTCGCTGCCCCGGTTGACGGTCGTCATCGCGGCTGCTGACTTGTCGGCGAACCGACCCTGCAACAGGAACCGCACCACGTTGGGATGCTGCTCGACCAGCTCGACGTAATGCCCGACGCCACGCCCGACGATCTGGCGCGCGGAGTCATGCTCCACATCGATCGACGGGATGATCGCCGCCCACAACATGTCTCGCATGCGCTGGCCGATCTCGCCGAACATGTCGGACTTGTCGGTGAAGTGGCGGTAGATCTTGGGTTTGGCGGTGCCGGCCTCTTCGGCGATCTCGCGCACGCTGACGCTAGGACCCAGCCGGTCGATGGCGCGGAAGGCGGCGTCGACGATCTCGGCGCGCACCTTTTTGCGGTGTTCGCGCCAGCGCTCGCTGCGGGCGTCCACCTTGACGCCCGGCTCACCACTCGACCGTGGCCTGCCCGCTCGTCGCACCCGGTCACTCTACCGCTCAAGCACTGCTGACCAGCTCAGACCACGTCGCATGCGTTTCCGGACGCCACGTCTGGGCAACTCCGTCCGACAAGAGAGGCCAACGCAGCACGGGTAATATCGCTGCGACAGCCGATCGACGAGACGAGTTTCATGACGCAGCAATACGACCTGGTCATCGCAGGTGGCGGGCCCTCCGGCTCGGCAGCCGCGTGGCAGGCCGCTCAGACCGGCGCGAAGGTCGTGGTTCTGGACAAGGCCGAGTTCCCGCGGGCCAAGCCCTGCGGCGACGGGCTTACCGCCCGCGCGGTGAGTTATCTGCAGAAAATGGGACTGGCCGACGAGGTGGCCACGTATCACCGGGTGAATCGCGTGACGGTCTTCAGCCCGAGCGAGTGGGAACTGTCGTTTCCGAAGCGGCCCGGTATGCCCGACCACGGCCACACCGTGAGCCGCGAGCGCCTCGACACCACGCTGCTCAAGCACGCCGAGTCCGCGGGTGCCGAGGTGCGCCAGGGCGCGGAAGTGTCCGGGCCGATCCTGGAGAAGGGTCGCGTCGTGGGGGTGACGCTCAAGAGCGGCGAAAAGGTTTACGGCGACGCGGTGATCGCCGCCGACGGCGCCTACTCCCCGATCAAGCGGGCCCTCAAGATCGACTCCGAGTACAACGGCTACTCGGCGATCGCGATCCGCTCCGAGATGCACGCCAACCGGCCCGACTCCGACAGCCTCGACATCTATCTCAAGCTCGTCTTCGAGGGCGACCAGCTACCTGGGTACGGCTGGGTGTTCCCGATGGGCAACGGCATCTTCAACATCGGGCTGGGCTACGTCAACAGCTATAAGAACTGGCAGTCGATCAACGCCACGCAGTTCCTCGGCGATTTCCTCCGCACTCTGCCTACGGAGTGGGAGCTGCCGCCGATCGAGGAGCTGAAGAAGAACAAGAGTGTCCGGGCCTGGCGACTGCCGATGGGGTTCACCGCGTGGCCGCCGTGGCGCCCGGGCGTGCTGTTCACCGGCGACTCGCTGGGTGCGGGCAAACCGGCCTCAGGCGCGGGCATCTCCAAGGCGCTCGAATCCGGCTTGGCCGCAGGCGAATGCGCGACCGCGGCCCTGCAGAACGGCGGGCCCGACGACTTCACGAACTATGCGCAGCGCATGGAGGCCGCGTGGGGCCGCGAATATCGCCGCGGCCGCTACATGCACAAGTTGATCGGACAACCCAAGCTGGCCAACGCCGGGGTGAAGCTCATCGATAACGCGATGTTCCGTGACCGGATGCTCAAGGCTCTCTACAAGAAGGCCCAAGGCCCGCAGCACACCATCAAGTGAGACCGTAGGCCTAGCTCACTTCTTGGCGACGACCGTCAACAACACCGCCGAATCCTCGAGGGCGGCAAGGCTGTGACGTTCGTGCGGTATCGGGAGGTAGTCTCCTGTGCTGCCCTCCACCGAGGAGCTCACCGAACGCAGCTGCACCCGGCCTCGCAACACCAACAGCGTTGCCTCGCCGGGGCTTTCGTGGTCGTCCAGGCCGTGGTCGGCGGTCAGTGCCAGCACGGTCTGACGTAGCGTGCGCCCGCTGCCGCCGTACACGGTCTGCGCGGAACGGCCCGACGAAGCGGCCTTCGCGGCGGCGAGTTGCTCGTCGGCGAGCTGTTGTAACGACAGCGCGGTTGTCGCGGTCATGAGTCTTCCCTTCTCGCCCCGATGTTCACCGTTCGGGACGCAATACCAAACTGACTTCGCACGAGCCACCGTGCGGGTCGGGCGTGACCGACGCCTGATAGCGGGCGCCGACGGCGTCGGCGTTCAGGTTGATCACCTCTTGGATGAGGCCCTGCTGGATGCCGCGCACAACTTCCGGCGCCGACGCGGCCACCTCGGCCAGTGGGCACGTGCAGATCTGCACCGTCACTTCGCCGAACGAGGTCAGCAACGAACGAACCTGGAAGCCGAGTTCGTTGAGGGTCGCGACCACCATGTCGGCGATTGTGGCCTCGGGTCGCCTGCGGGCCAACCGGACCCGATGGGCCAGGTCCGCACCGATCTGCAGAGCACGTTGTTCGCGCTCCCGCACCGTTCCGCCCAGGTGGGTGGCGAACAGCGAGACGATGTCGGCGTAGTCGAACCGGGGGGCCGGCTCGTACGTGAGCCGCGGTCGCCCCGCTCGACCGGCCTTGGTCGCATTGCCCCGCCGGATGAAGCCCTGTTCCTCCAGCGTCGTCAGGTGGAAGCGGGCCGTGGTGATGTGGATCTGCAGCGCGTCGGCGACTTGTTGGGCGTCGACCGGGTTCGCGGCGTTCTTCAGCAGGCTCAGCACTTTCTGGCGCTGTTGGCCTGCCGCCCGTTCCGGCTGCGCATCGAGGTCGTGGCGCGACACTGGCATGGTTCGAGTCTGTCACGACGTCGGCACGACACCGACCACCGCAACCGCGGTCAGTGCGCGCCGATAGCGGTGGAACGTCTTACGCATACCGATGACCCGCTTGCGTGCCGCGGGCCTGGCGATCAGGTTGCCGACGATCCGCAGCGCACCGGTGAACCCCTCGTCGGCCAGAACCCGCGCCGGATTGAGCAGCGCCATCTTCGCGTGGTCGACGGTCACCACCTCGAAGCCGGCCTCGGTCAGCAGCGCCACCCATTCCGACGTCGTCAGCGGCCGCGCGTTGACCTTGATCGCGCGCGCCATGTCGCGGCGGATCACGTCCTTGGTGTCCTGCGGGAGGTCATCGGGCTGCAGACCCAGTTCGTGGATCGCGTAGCGGCCGCCCGGCCTCAGCACCCGGAAAGCCTCGGCGACGATCGCACGCTTGTCGCGGTCGCCCTGCATCGTCAGCATCGCCTCGCCGATCACCACATCGGCGCTGCCCGAAGGCAATCCGGTCTCGGCGGCGTTGGCCACCACGACCTTGCCGTCGACAGGGGCGACAACCGCGCGCACCGTCTCACTGGTGGCGGCGGTGTCGTCGACCCCGACGTAGGAGCGCGGCTGTTGGGCGACGATGTCGGTGGCGGTGCGGCCCAGACCTGGACCGAGTTCGACGACGTCGGCGCCGCCGATCTTGGCGGCCGCGAGCAGCCGGCTGGTCAGCTCGAGTCCGCCCGGCCTCAGCACCCGCTTGCCCAGCCGGGCCAGCAGCCAGTGGCCCGGCAGGTCCGCATCGGACCGCTGCGCGAGCGGAAGAGATTCTTTGCCTGTCATCTTCGGATTGTCCTTCCAACGGCGGCGATCCCGAAGATCGCCGTGAAAACTGAGCATGCGTAGAGCAGAGCGCCGGTCTGGCCCCACGGCGGTGTGAGTACGGTGTCCTGCCCGGTGGCGTACACCGCGTTCAACAGGGGCATGAAACGCTGGAGCGTCGCTCCGCTGGGCAGATAACCGGCCGCGGTTTCGGCCACGAACGCCCACAGCAGGATGCCGCCCACCGCGGCGAGCGGCGAGCGGGTGAGGGCCCCGACTCCCACACCCGCCCCCGCCGCGAACAGCGCCAGCACCGGCACCGTCCACAACAGTCGCAGCCCGACATCGTCGGTCAGCGACACCGGTCCGTAAACGATCGGCGCGACCGCAGGCAGGCCCGCGAGCACCACGACGAGAGTCGCGATGGCCACCAGCGCGCCCAGAGCACCGTAGAACACCCACCGGCCGAGCAACACCGGCCAGGCCCGCGGAATAGCGAGGCGTACGTGTTCGCCTGCGCCGTAGCGGCTTTCAGCGGCCTGACCGTCGGCTCCCGCAACGGCCACCAGCGCGACGGTGATCGTGATGACCCAGTAGGCCGCGTTCGAGGTCGTCACCTGCAGCACCGAGATCTGGCCGGGGATCCGCGCGAACGACTCCGCGACGAGCGCGATGCCGAACGTGATCACCACCGGGAGGATCACCGCCGCGGGCGCCACCACCGTCCACAGCCGGCTGCGCCCGCCGGTGCGGATAATCTCGGCACGCGCGCTGCGCGCCACCGCGACGGTGCTCACGCGTACTCCAGCAGGGTTTCCTCGAGCCATTCCCGGGCGTCGGCACCGGTGGGCGTCAACTGCGCCAGCTGGCCGGCGGCCTGCATGCGGCCGCGACTGAGCACTGCGACGTGGTCGGCGGTCAGCGCCACTTCGCCAAGCAGGTGGGTGGCGACGACGACCGTGCGGCCCTGTTCGGCGAGCCGGCGAAGCAGTGACCGGAACCAGACGATGCCGGGAACGTCGAGACCGTTGAGGGGTTCGTCGAACAGCAGCGTCTGCGGGTCGGCGAGCAAGGTGGCCGCGATGGCCACGCGCTGACGCATGCCCAGTGATAGCCGGTCGATGCGCATCGACCGATGGTCGTGTAGTTCGGTCTCGCGGACGATCTTGTCGAGGCGTGCGCCGTCGATGCCCGAAAGTGCTGCAAGCCAGGACAAGTGGCGTTGCACGGTGTGGCGGGGGTTCATGGAGGTCGGGCCCAGGTGGAATCCCAGCAGGCGTTGGTCGTGGCCGGTGCGTTGTCCGCACACCGAGATCGTTCCGCTGTCGGGGCGGATCAGCCCGGCCAGCAACCGCAGCAGCGTGGTCTTGCCAGCGCCGTTGAGACCGAGCAGCGCGGTGACGGAGCCGGCGGGAAAGGTGACGGTGACGTCGTCGACGGCGTGGTGGCGCCCGAACGACTTGGTCAACCCAACGACTTCGATCACGCGGACATCATTCGAAATTGCAGGGAATCGGAAGGCCGAGGGTCTTGATGCCGTTGCACAGCGACTTGCTCGCCAGCTTCCACTGACCGTCGATCCGGCGCCATTCGGCTTCCACGCGCACGGTCGGCGCCCCCTGCCTACTGGCGTTGATCATCGCGGTGTGGCGATCGCCGTCGTGGGTCTCGGGACCGGTCACCGCGCTCGAACCGCGCGGCGGGCGGAAGAATCCGATCCGGTAGACCATCTTCGGCACCACCACTGCCCGCTCGCCGCCTTCGAGCTGAGCGGCCTTGACCGCGTCCGGGGCGGGAGTGCCGACCAGCAGCCGGATCTGCGCGTCGAGTTCGGCAAGGGTCGGGACATCGGAGGTGATCGCGAACTCATGCGCGGGAGCGGGCTGGGCATGCGCCGCTGGAGCAAACGTGGCGGCGGCGATCATCGTCGCCGCGAGAACGCACAAGCGCTTGAGCATCAACCGGACTCCTATTTAGAGGAAATCTTTTCGGTTAATGTAAACGCCAGTGTCAGCTGAGGCAAGCCTTACCTTTTACGCCGGGCGTACGGGTACTTCCATTCATCCTTTTATGTTCGGAACCGCGCGCTCGGCGACGACACGCCCCCTATTCCCCTAACCGCAATGCACCGCTGGCCCTCAGAGGCGGTCGAAAGGCTGCGGCAGGCACCCCGTTTCGCCACAAACGCCTGGGCAGCAGGCTCTACGCCATGACCATCACACGACTTCTGGCGACCGCGGTGACGGCAGTCGGCGTCGCCCTCGGACTGGCCGCAACCGCTGGCGCCGTTCCCGTCAGCGACGACTTCTGGGAGTGCGCGGCGGACCACCAGGACACCGACGGTCTCGGCGTGTGCTGCGTGTTCTACGGCGGCGACTACGACGAGAGAACCGGCGAATGCTGGATAGACCACGAAGCGAAGCCAGAGGAGGCCCAGACCGGCCCCGGCGTTCCGCCGAAGCACCGGGTGCTGACGCGGGTGGACCGCCTGCCCACTCTTGCCTTGGGCTGAAGCGCTCGCCGAGTGTCGGATTAGTGCACGGCTGATCCGCACACTGCGTGTCTCAAACCGACACTCGGCGTGGCGGTCCTACAACATGCAGCTGACGCAGCCCTCCACCTCAGTGCCTTCCAAGGCCATCTGGCGCAACCGGATGTAGTACAGCGTCTTGATGCCCTTGCGCCAGGCGTAGATCTGCGCCTTGTTCACATCGCGCGTGGTGGCCGTGTCCTTGAAGAACAGTGTCAGGCTCAAACCCTGGTCCACATGTTGGGTGGCCGCGGCGTAGGTGTCGATGACCTTCTCGTACCCGATCTCGTACGCGTCCTGGAAGTACTCCAGGTTGTCGTTGGTCATGTAAGGCGCCGGGTAGTAGACGCGGCCGATCTTGCCTTCCTTGCGGATCTCGACCTTGCTGGCGATCGGGTGGATCGAGCTGGTCGAGTGGTTGATGTAGCTGATCGACCCCGTCGGCGGCACGGCCTGCAGGTTCTGGTTGTAGATGCCGTGCTGCTGCACCGACTCCTTCAGCCGATTCCAGTCCTCCTGGTCGGGGATCCGGATGCCGGCATCGGCGAAGAGCTGACCAACCTTGTCGGTCTTGGGCTCCCACACCTGCTCGGTGTACTTGTCGAAGAACTCCCCCGACTTGTACTTCGACTTCTCGAAGCCCTTGAACGCGCTACCCCGTTCGATCGCAATGCGATTCGACGCCCGCAGCGCGTGATACAGCACCGTGTAGAAGTAGATGTTGGTGAAGTCCACACCCTCTTCGGAACCGTAGAAGATCCGCTCGCGGGCCAGGTACCCGTGCAGGTTCATCTGGCCGAGACCGATCGCGTGAGAGTCGTTGTTGCCCTGCTCGATCGACGGCACCGAGGTGATGTGCGTCTGATCGCTCACCGCGGTCAGCGCACGGATGGCCACCTCGATGGTCTGCGCGAAGTCCGGCGAGTCCATCGCCTTGGCGATGTTCAGCGAACCCAGGTTGCACGAGATGTCCTTGCCGATCTTCTTGTAGGACAAGTCCTCGTTGAACTCCGACGGAGTCGACACCTGCAGGATCTCCGAGCACAGGTTCGAGTGGGTGATCTTGCCGTCGATCGGGTTCGACCGGTTCACCGTGTCCTCGAACATGATGTACGGGTAGCCCGACTCGAACTGCAGCTCGGCCAGCGTCTGGAAAAACTCGCGCGCCTTGATCTTCGTCTTGCGGATGCGGCTGTCATCGACCATCTCGTAGTACTTCTCGGTGACCGAGATGTCGGCGAACGGCAAACCGTAGACCCGCTCGACGTCATACGGCGAGAACAGGTACATGTCCTCGTTCTTCTTGGCCAGCTCGAACGTGATGTCGGGGATCACCACGCCCAGGCTCAGCGTCTTGATCCGGATCTTCTCGTCGGCGTTCTCGCGCTTGGTGTCGAGGAACCGGTAGATATCGGGATGGTGGGCGTGCAGGTACACCGCACCGGCGCCCTGGCGCGCACCGAGCTGATTGGCGTAGGAGAACGAGTCCTCGAGCAGCTTCATGATCGGGATGACACCCGAGCTTTGGTTCTCGATGTTCTTGATCGGTGCGCCGTGTTCCCGAATGTTGGTCAGCAGCAACGCGACTCCGCCGCCGCGCTTGGACAGCTGCAGCGCCGAGTTGATGGAGCGTCCGATCGACTCCATGTTGTCCTCGATGCGAAGGAGGAAACAGCTGACCGGCTCACCGCGCTGCTTCTTGCCCGAGTTGAGGAACGTCGGCGTAGCCGGCTGAAAGCGGCCGTCGATGATCTCGTCGACGAGCTTCTCGGCCAGCGTGGTGTCCCCGGCCGCCAGGGTGAGCGCCACCATGACCACGCGGTCCTCGAAGCGCTCGAGGTACCGCTTTCCGTCGAAGGTCTTCAGCGTGTAGGAGGTGTAGTACTTGAACGCACCGAGGAACGTCGGGAACCGAAACTTCTTGGCGTACGCCCGATCCAGCAGCGTCTTGACGAAGTTACGCGAGTACTGGTCGAGGATTTCGCGCTCGTAGTACTCCTTCTGGATCAGGTAGTCGAGCTTCTCGTCCTGGTTGTGGAAGAAGACCGTGTTCTGGTTGACATGCTGCAGAAAGTACTCACGCGCGGCCAGCACATCCTTGTCGAACTGAATCTTGCCGTCGGCGTCGTACAGATTCAGCATCGCGTTGAGCGCGTGGTAGTCCGTCTCGCCGGGCAGCGTTGCCGGCGCGGACGTTACAGGCTCTGCAGCTGTGACGGTTGGTGACACGTCTGGTCCTTCCAAAAATCTTCCAAACCCGAACGGACGGCGGCGACGTCGTCCGGGGTTCCCATCAGTTCGAAGCGGTACAGGTACGGAACGCCGCACTTGCGGGACACGACATTGCCTGCGTAGGCGAACTCGGCACCGAAGTTGTTGTTGCCCGCGGCGATGACGCCGCGGATCAACGACCGGTTGCGTTCATTGTTGAGGAATGCGATGACCTGCTTGGGCACATAGCCACCGTCGTTGATGTCCGGCGTGGCCCGCCCGCCGCCGTAGGTGGGCAGGACCAACACGTAGGGCTCGTCGACCTCGATGCGCCCGTGCAGCGGAATGCGGATCGCGGGCAGGTCCAGCTTCTGGACGAAGCGGTGGGTGTTCTCCGAGACGCTGGAGAAGTACACGAGGTTGCTCATTACGCGCCCCCCTTTCTGCCCGTCGAGTACCCGTCGGCCGGCTGAGCCGCCTAAGCCGTTGCCGCGACCGCCCCGAGCGCCTTGATGCGGTCGGGCCGGAAGCCCGACCAGTGCTCGTTGCCGGCCACGACGACCGGGGCCTGCAGGTAACCCAGCGCCATCACGTAGTCGCGGGCTTCGCTGTCGAGGCTGATGTCGACGGTCTCGTAGGCGATGCCCTGCTTGTCCAACGCCTTGTAGGTGGCGTTGCACTGCACGCATGCGGGCTTCGTGTACACGGTGATCGAGTGCTGAGTCATCTGCGGTTCGGCTCCTCTACAACTGGCCCTGCACGCTGGCTGGCAACTGGTCGGACACTTCTTGTTGCCGAGATTCATGGAATTTCAGCAACCCGCAGACCCGGAAAATTCCTGCCGTCCGAGGCCACCGCCGCCGTGTCTGGAAATTCCAGACAACCCGGGTCGGGGGCTCCGGCCGGCCCTCGGAGAAGCTTGGGAATCGTGGGGCCTGTCGGTGCTTCGAAACACTACACCTAGTGTCCGACATTGCGAAGGAATACCAGATGTTCTGAATAACAATTCTGGAATTCCCAGGTCGTAAGCTCCGTGAGGCGGCGCGCCTCGGCGTGTCGCACGTCACACCGAGGGCGTGTCGCGCCCGCCGCGCTCGATGCGGCCAGCGATGCGCCAGATATAGCAGCCGGTACCGACAACCGGGCCGGACATCGAATCGCGCCAGCAAAGCCGCCGCGGGCTTCTCAGACCGGGCTCAACGGGCCTGTCCGCGCCAAACGGTCAGCCGATTCCGGCGGCCAGTTTCCCGATGACGTCGCGCAGGTTCGCCGCCACCTCGGCGTTCTCCCGCGGATGCCTTCCGTCGAACGCCTTGCTCGGCACCGACAGCCTGAGATCCTCGACGACCCGCGGTCCGGCGATGGCGAAGCTCTTACGGGTTTCGTCGTGCGCCCACTGGCCGCCGTACCGCCCGAGGGCCGCACCGACGACCGCGAGCGGCTTGTCCTTGAGCGCGCTGTTGCCGTACGGCCGCGACAACCAGTCGATCGCGTTCTTGAGCACGCCCGGGATGCTGCCGTTGTACTCGGGGGTCACGACCAACGCGGCGTCGGCATCGGCGGCAGCTTGGCGCAGCGCCGCCACGGGGTCGGCCGCTCCCCCGCGTTCGGTGTCGTTGTCGATGTCCTCGTTGTAGAACGGCAACTCGCCCAGCCGGTCGAAGAAGTCCAGACCAACACCGTCGGGAGCGGTTTCCAGTGCGAGTTCGACCAACTGCCGGTTGATCGACGCCGCCCGCAGGCTGCCCAGCAATACCAGCACGTTCACCTTCGCGGTGTCCGCCATCTTTCGGGTCCCTTCGTCCGGTGGAATCTTCGCACAAGAGAACCGGACTATGGTCCGAATTATTCCGTCTGAACTAAACTGCTGACATGGCCGCCCCTCGCCCGCTCAACGAGCTGCCGGTCACGAACCAGACTCCACAAGAACGCGGTGACGCGGCGCGCAACCGCACCTTACTTCTGGACGCCGCACGCCGTCTCATCGCCGAACGGGGTGCCGACTCGGTCACCACCGACGACATCGCCACCGCGGCAGGCGTCGGCAAGGGCACCCTGTTCCGCCGATTCGGCAGCCGCGCCGGGTTGATGATCGTGCTGCTCGACGAGGACGAAAAGGCACATCAGGAAGCGTTCCTGTTCGGTCCGCCGCCTCTGGGTCCCGGCGCGCCGCCGCTCGAGCGGCTGCTGGCCTACGGCCGGGATCGGTTGACGTTCGTCCACAAACATCACGCGCTGCTGTCCGACGCCAACCGGGACCCCCAGATGCGGTTCACCACCCCCGCGACCCTGCACCATCGCCACGTTCGGGTCCTGCTCGAATCCGCGGGCACGACAGGCGACCTCGATGCACAGGCCGCCGCGCTGGTGGCGTTGCTCGACGCGGACTATGTGTGGCATCAGCTCCAAGAGCGCGGCGCGACGATCGAGTCGCTCGGTGATGCGTGGGAGTCGGTGGCGCGCAAGCTGTGCGGCCGATGAGCGCTTGCGCGAAGAGCAGAAGGCCCCGATGAGGCGCTGGGTCCTGCACGTCGATCTCGACCAGTTCCAGGCCGCCGTCGAAATCCGCCGCAAGCCGCAACTGGCCGGTCTGCCGATCGTCGTTGGCGGCAACGGCGACCCGAACGAGCCCCGCAAGGTCGTGACGTGTGCGTCGTATCCGGCCAGGGCGTACGGCGTGCGGGCGGGCATGCCGTTGCGCAGCGCCGCCCGCAAGTGCCCGGAAGCGACGTTCCTTCGGTTGGACACCGATGCCTACGACGAAGCCTCCGAGGAGGTCATGGGCTTGCTGCGCGACTTCGGCCATCCGGTGGAGGTGTGGGGTTGGGATGAGGCCTACGTCGGCGCCGAGCTGGACGACTCGCACAGTCCGTTCGAGTTCGCCGAGCGGATCCGCGAGGTGATCGCCGCCGAAACGGGTCTGTCGTGCTCGGTGGGGATCAGCGACAACAAGCAGCGCGCCAAGGTCGCGACCGGTTTCGCCAAGCCGAGACGCGAGCCCGGTGAGTCGGCGGGGGTGTACCAACTCACCGACGAGAACTGGATGGCCGTGATGGGCGACCGTGAAGTCGACGCGCTCTGGGGAATCGGCCCGAAGACAGCGAAAAAGCTTGCGACGATGGGCATCAGCACCGTCGCCGACCTCGCAGGCACCGACGCTACGGTGCTCACTGAGACTTTCGGCCCGACCACCGGGCTGTGGATCCTGCTGCTGGCCAAGGGCGGCGGCGACACCGACGTCAGCGCCGCACCATGGGTGCCGCGGTCGCGCAGCCACGTCATCACCTTCCCCCGCGACCTGACCGAGCGCGACGAGATGAACACCGCGGTCGTCGATCTGGCGCGACAGACCCTGAGCGAGATCGTCGAGCAGAATCGGGTCGTCACCCGGGTGGCGGTAACGGTGCGAACCAAGACCTTCCACACCAGGACCAAGATCCGCAAGCTGCCCGAACCCACGGTGGACGAAACACACGTCACCCGAACGGCACTCGACATACTCGCCCAGTTCGAACTCGACCGCCCTGTCCGGTTGTTGGGTGTGCGACTCGAACTGGCGCCGCCGGACGGCGGGTACTGAGGTGCTCACCACGGTGGCCATCCGCGGCTATCGCTCGCTGCGCGAGATCGTGCTGCCGCTCGCGCAGCTGACCGTGGTCACCGGCGCCAACGGGACCGGTAAGTCGTCGCTGTATCGGGCGTTGCGCCTGCTCGCCGACTGCGGCCGCGGCGAGGTGATCGGATCGCTCGCCCGCGAGGGTGGACTGCAGTCGGTGCTGTGGGCGGGTCCCGAACAACTCGGCGGGGCGCGCCGCACCGGTCAAGTGCAAGGCACGACGCGCACGGGTCCGGTGTCACTCGAAATGGGTTTCGCCGCAGACGACTTCGGATACCTCGTCGACCTCGGCCTTCCTCAGATGGCGGGCCCTGAATCGCTGTTCTCACTCGATCCGGAGATCAAACGTGAGGCGGTGTTCGCCGGCCCCGTCATGCGCAACAGTTCGACCCTGGTGCGCCGGACCCGTGACTACGTCGAGGCGCGCGCCGAAAACGGACGCGGATTCGACAAAGTGACGCAAGCAATTCCGGCCTACCGCAGTGTGCTCGCCGAATACGCCCATCCCGGTGCGCATCCAGAACTTGCCGCCGTGCGGGACCGGTTGCGCAATTGGCGCTTCTACGACGGCTTTCGCGTCGACCCCGCGGCGCCCTCGCGGCAACGCACGGTCGGGACCCGCACACCCGTACTCTCCGACGACGGCAGCGACCTGGCCGCCGCGATCCAGACCGTCATCGAATCAGGCCACGACGACCTCCAACGGGCCATTGCCAAGGCCTTCGACGGCGCGACGGTGACCATATCCGGGCACGACGGGCTGTTCGATCTGCAGCTGCATCAGCCGGGTATGCTGCGACCGCTGCGGGCCGCCGAATTGTCCGACGGCACACTGCGGTTCCTTCTATGGGCCGCTGCGCTACTGAGCCCGCGGCCACCGTCGCTGATGGTGCTCAACGAACCGGAGACATCCCTGCACCCCGACCTGGTGGGCCCGCTGGCGTCGTTGGTCCGCGCCGCGGCCGACACCACGCAGGTCGTCGTCGTCACCCATTCCAAGGCCCTACTCGGACACCTCGACACCGTTCCCGTCGGCGAGGACCCCGAAAGGGAGGCGGCCGCAGTGGAGATCCCGTTGTACAAGGACCTCGGCGAGACACGGGTCGAGGGCCTCGGCATGCTGACCATGCCCCCATGGGAGTGGGGTAAGCGCTAACCGCGTTGCGCAGAGGGTCGCAGTGCCTTGGTGAACAACACGTTCGCCCCGCGCATCGCAACGCTGTACGGCCACCACATGGTGCGCTTGAACAGATAGAGCGCCCTGATGTCGGTCGAGGTGTAAATCAGGAACCGGTTGCGCCGCACGCCTTTGAGGATGCACTCGGCGGCGCGCTCGGGTGAGACCGCGTGACCGCTGAAGCGGTCGGTCCACTTCTTGACCCGCGGGTCTTCGCGGTCGACGCCGGCGATCTGAACCGTCTGCACCAGAGGCGTTTTCACCGCGCCCGGAACCACCACCGACACCCCGATGCGGTGGCGAGCCAAATCGAAGCGCAGCACTTCGGACATGCCGCGCAGCCCGAACTTGCTCGCACTGTAGGCCGCATGCCAGGGCAGCGCGACCAGCCCGGCCGCCGAGGACACGTTGACGATGTGGCCGCCCGTGCCTGCCGCGACCATCCGCGGCACGAACGCCTCGATGACGTGGATCGGTCCCATCAGGTTGATATCGACCATGGACTTCCAGTGTTGGTGCGTCAACGTCGAGACGGTGCCCCACGCCGATACCCCGGCGATGTTCATCACGATGTCCATCGCCGGGTGACGCGAGTGGATGTCGTCGGCGAACGCGACCACCGCGTCGTAGTCGGAGATATCAAGGGCGCGGTACTCGGCCACTTCGGCGCCCAGGGCGCGCGCGTCGGCGACGGTCTTCTCCAGACCTTCGGCGTCGCGGTCGGTCAGATAGAGCTCGGCGCCCTCGGCGGCCAGCTTCAACGCGGTCGCGCGGCCGATGCCGCTGGCGGCCCCGGTCAGAAAACAACGCTTGTTCGCATACCCGGTGTGCGCCATGGCGGTGAGGATACTGACCCCGGCCTTATGGCTGGCCGGATGGCTGCATGTGTCCCCAGAACGCCGCGACCCACAACCGCTCGAGCGTGTCGACGGCCCGGCGGGGGTCGATGCCGCGGCCGACGAACGTGCTGTCGTGCGTCAGCGTCATCGTCGTCGTCGCGGCCATTGTCCGGACGAGCGCGGGGAGGTCACCGGAGATCGGGCGCGCGTCGGCGTCGTTCTCCAGCAGCGCGATCAGCTTGTCGATGATGCCGTCGTAGAAGTCGTCCATCATCTCGCGGATCTTGGCGTCGGTGTTGCGAGCGACCGCACACGCGGTCAGCACCGGATCGTCGTTGGCGTACACCGCCGCCGCGCTGCCCACCATCCGTTTCGCGAACGCCTCGGGCGTCTCCCCCGGCTCGCGGGGTGCGAAGTGGTGGGTGAGGCTGTCGAGCATCTCGCCGGCGCCGGCCAGGATCTCGGCGAGCACCGCGTACTTGGAGTCGAAGTAGAAGTAGAACCCGGAACGGGCGACGCCGGCGTGTTCGCTGATCGCGCTGACCGACAGGTCCGCGAACGGCTGTTGCTGCACCAGGTCGCGCACGGCGGTGAGGATTGCGTCACGCTGCCGGTCACCGCGGCTGCGACGCGTTTGCGATGCTGGTTGGGCGCTCATCGCCCTAGACCTTTGCACCGCGCCGCGCCAGAACAAAACTTGACATGCGTCAAGTCTGCCATCCAGGATGGTGATGAGAGTGACAACGGCCACATTCCATTGCACAGGAGCTCGTGAATGACCGCGACGATCAGCACGACGGACTATCTGCTCGACCAGGCCAAGCGCCGGTTGACCCCGTCGTTCAACAACTTCCCCGGCATGGGAATCGTTGAGCGCAAGCTGCTCAACACGGATTTCCCACAGAAGCCGATGGCCGAGCCGCCCCCGGGCAGCGATCTCAAGCCGGTGATCGGCGACGCCGGTCTGCCGATCCTCGGGCACATGATCGAGATGTTCCGTGGCGGACCGGACTATCTGCTGCACGTCTACCGCAAGTACGGCCCGCTGTACTACGCCGACTCGCCTGCGCTGCCCGCCGTCGCGGCGCTGGGCCCCGACGCCGCTCAGGCCGTCTACTCCAACCGCAACAAGGACTTCTCCCAGCAGGGCTGGGTTCCGGTGATCGGGCCGTTCTTCCATCGCGGCCTGATGCTCCTGGACTTCGAGGAGCACATGTTCCACCGGCGCATCATGCAAGAGGCGTTCGTCCGCTCCCGGCTGGTCGGATACCAGGAGCAGGTCGACCAAGTGGTCTCGCAGGTGATCGCCAACGACTGGGTCGTCAACGACGGGCGCTTCCTGATGTACCCGGCGATGAAGGAACTGACCCTCGACATCGCCTCGATGGTGTTCATGGGCCACGAACCCGGCTCCGACAAGGAACTGGTCACCAAGGTCAACCAGGCATTCACCACCACCACCCGCGCCGGCAACGCGATCATCCGCAAACCCGTGCGCCCGTTCACCTGGTGGCGCGGCATGCAGGCCCGCAAGCTGCTCGAGGAGTACTTCGAGGAGCGGGTCAAGGAACGCCGCGGCAAGGACGGCTCGGATCTGTTGACGGTGCTGTGCCACACCGAGGACGAGGACGGCAACAAGTTCTCCGACGATGACATCGTCAACCACATGATCTTCTTGATGATGGCCGCGCATGACACGTCGACCTCGACGGCGACGACGATGATCTACCACCTCGCCAAGCATCCCGAGTGGCAGGAGCGCTGCCGCGAGGAGTCCGATCGCCTCGGCGACGGGCCTGCCGACATCGAGTCGCTGGACAAGCTCGAGTCGCTGGATCTGGTGATGAACGAGTCGATCCGCCTGGTGACGCCGGTGCAGTGGGCCATGCGCCAAACCGTGCGGGACACCGAGTTGCTCGGCCACTACCTGCCGAAGGGCACCAACGTCATCGCCTATCCGGGGATGAACCACCGGCTCGAGGAGTTCTACCCCGACCCGATGAAGTTTGACCCGTTGCGGTTCACCGAGCCGCGCAACGAGCACAAGCAGCACCGCTACGCGTTCAGCCCCTTCGGCGGCGGGGCGCACAAGTGCATCGGCATGACCTTCGGCCAGCTGGAGGTCAAGACGATCCTGCACCGGCTGCTGCGCAAGTACCGGCTCGAACTGCCCCGCCCGGACTACACGACCGAGTGGGATTACGGCGGCATGCCGGTGCCCAAGGACGGCATGCACATCGTGCTGCGCCCGCTGCACTGACCCGTCGTTGCCGCGAAATGGCATTCCAGCAGCGATTGTTCGAGTGACAGCCTGCCGGAATGCAATTTCGCGGTGATCAGGCGGCGGTCAGGACGCCACCAGTAGGCGGTTCGCACACGCGATGACGGCGCTCAACGCCGACTGCGTGGCGTCCTCGGACAGCCCCATCGCCCACTCCGAATTCAGCCCGTCCGAGCCGCGGATGAAGGTGGCGGTGCGCTCACCGGCGCTCACCTGGTGAAAGGCGGTCATCTCCACCGAGATCCCGCGGTCGTAGAGCATCGAGGTCAGTGCGGCGACGGGGCCGGGTGCGGCCGCTGTCGTCGTGCAGATGCGATCTCCGATGGCCAGCGTCGCCTGATAGTTGCGTGGGCCCAGCCGGTTGGCGGGGCGACTGCCGTCGGCGCAGCTCCAGTTGCCCAGCCTCACCGGTCCCGACGTGGGCGCGTACTCGGCGAGAAAGGTGTCGAAAGACATCGCGTCGGCCTCCTCGCGCAGACCGCGGGGCGGCGGGGCGTCGAGAGAGGCCGCGAATGCCGACGGTGCTGCGCTGGTAGCGGATTGTGTTGCGAACGAGGTCATGTGCCGGTCTTTTCTTCGAAGAGAAGTGACCGACTACGTAGCGACGACCCACAGCGAGGGGTCGGTCAGATCAGACCCCGCTGCGGGTTGCTACTACGAGTCGCCTCGGCACGCGTTCGATCGTAGACAACCACCGACCGGGCCGCAAAGGAAAAACCGTTCGCAAACTGACCGTCAGTTCTTCAGGTCTGACTGACGGCGCCCGAGCGAGGCAGATCACAGCGCCTCGAATCTTCGGACGCCACGCGCTGGCCGTAGCGTGACCTTCGATGACGTGGGCCCTGCTGTTCGCCGCCGGCGTTCTCGGCGGGCTCACCGGCAGCATCGCCGGGTTGGCCTCGGTGGCCACCTATCCCGCGCTGCTGCTCTTCGGGTTGCCCCCGGTCACCGCCAATGTGACGAACACCGTGGCGCTCGTGTTCAACGGGATCGGCTCGGTGTTGGGGTCGCGTCCTGAACTCAAGGGGCAGGGCAGGTGGATCCTGCGCACCGCACCGATCGCGGTGTTCGGTGGTGTGGCCGGCGCCGCGCTGCTGCTCACCACGCCCGCCGAGGGCTTCGAGAGATCGGTGCCGATTCTGCTCGCGGTCGCCTCGGTCGCGATCCTGCTGCCCCGCCGGGCTCCCGGTGACGAGCCGAGCACGGGGCGTCGCCGTGCGGCGGTGGTCATCGAGGCGACCGCGGTGTTCCTGATCTGTATCTACGGCGGCTATTTCGGCGCTGCCGCGGGTGTGCTGCTGCTCGCGCTCCTGTTGCGCACCGGCCACGCCTCGCTCGCGGAGGCCAACGCGGGCAAGAACGTGATCCTGGGTGTGGCGAACCTCGTGGCGGCCGTGGTGTTCGCGATGCTGGCGCCGGTGCAGTGGGGTGCGATGTTGGTGCTGGGCTTGGGCTGTCTGATCGGCTCCCGGCTCGGGCCGGTCGTCGTGCGGCACGCACCCGCGGGGCCGTTGCGCGTCGTGATCGGCGCAGCCGGCGTAGCGCTGGCCGTCCAGCTGGCGATCGACACCTACGCCTAGAGCTCGAAGGGGCTGTCGCCCTTGATCACCCGCTTGCCGAGATCGATGAGGTTCTGGGCGTTGGCATGCAACCGCTCCCCCGCGTCCCGGCTCGCCTGACCGATCAGGAACCGCGACCAGGTGCCCTCGATGACGATCCCCAGCTTGAAGCACGCCATCGCGACATACCAATCGAGGCTTGATGTTTCGCGGCCGCCGGCTTCGAGGTAGGCGTCGAGGAGTTCACGACGGGTGGCCAGTCCGCCGAGCGCGGCGAGCTCTGCGCCCGCGGTGATCGTGTTGGTCTCCAGCGGCCAGCAGATCAGCATCCAGCCCAGATCGAGCAGCGGATCGCCGATCGTGCACATCTCCCAGTCGACGAACGCCGCCACCTCTGGCCTGTCGCGACGCAGCAGCACATTGCTCAGGTGCGGGTCACCGTGCAGGACACCCGGACGACCCTCCGGCGGTAGGTTCGACGCCAACCACTCAGCGAGTTCGGTCACGGCCAGCGACTCGGGGTCGTATCGGTCGTGCCGGTAGCTTTCGAGCAGCCGGAGGAACTGCGGAACCTGACGCTCCAGAAAGGATCCGGGCCGTTTGAGCTCGGCGAGCGGGCTGCCCTCCCATTCGACCTGCCCGAGCGCGGCCAGGCTCGCCGCATACGACAACCCCACTTGATGGCGCATCGCCGGATCGCGCACGTAGGCCTCGGACATGTCGTCACCGGGGTTGAAGCCGTCGACCACTTCCATCAGGTAGAAGACCACGCCGAGGACGCTGAGATCCTCACAGCCGGCGATGAATCCGGGATGCGGCACCGGTGTCCCCGCCAACGTCCGCAGCGCCGCGATCTCGCGCAGCATCGTCTTGTCGCTCGTCGGCCGCGGATGGGCCGGCGGTCGTCGAAGCACCATGGGCCGGTCGTCGATCAGCAAGCGCACCACGATGTTCTGCGTTCCGCCGGTCAGCGGTTCGACATCGCTGACCGTCGTGCCCAGACCCTCCGCGCGCACCCACTGCTGCAGCGCGGCCTGGTCGTCGTGGCTCAGTGTCGGAAGGCGATGCGCGTCGTCGGGCATGCAGCCATCGTGTCAAATGGATCGCGGAAGCGGCACGGGAGTCGGCCGCCTCACCCTATCTGCGATTTCGGTGTAGTTGGTGGCGGTGAGCGCAACCAACTACACCGAAATCACACCTCTACTTGGGGGCGAAGCGCTGGCCGGCGTCCAGGCGCAGGCACTGGCCGTTGAGCATCGGGTTCTCGACGATCGCGGCCACCAGCTTGGCGTACTCCTCGGGCTTGCCGAGCCGCTTCGGGAACGCCGCGTCCTTGGTCAGTGCCTTGGCGAACTCGTCGGGAATGCCCTCGGTCAGACCCGTGGCGAACAGGCTCGGCGCGATCGCCAGCGCCCGGATGCCCAGGCTGCCCATGTCGCGGGCCATCGTCAGGCACATCCCGGCGATCGCGGCCTTGGACGCGGTGTAGGCGACCTGCCCGATCTGGCCCTCGAACGCCGCGATCGAGGCGGTGTTGATGATGACGCCGCGCTCTTCCTGCTCGTCGTCGACGAGATCCTGCTGGCTCATCTGCCAACCGGCCAGCCTGCTGATGTTGAACGTGCCGATGAGGTTGAGGTCCACGCACTTACGGAACGTGTCGAGGCTGTGCGGGCCGTCCTTCTTGACCGTGCGCTCGGCGGCGCCGCCACCGGCCGTCGTCACGATGATGTGCAGCCCGCCGAGCTTGTCGATCGCCTGCTGCAGCACCTTCTCGGTGCCCTCGAAGTCGGTGACGTCCACCTCGAAGAAGGAGCCACCGATAGCGTCGGCCACTTCCTTGCCCTTCGACTGCGGGCGGTCCAGAACCGCCACGTCCGCGCCGCGTTGAGCCAGCAACTCGGCCGTCGCCTTGCCGAAGCCCGACGCTCCGCCGACGACGATGGCCTTCTTGCCAGAAATCTCCACCTGGGTCTCCCCTTTCCAAAAAGAGCTCGATTCGTAAAGCAACCTAGCTGACGTCACCGTTCGGTAAGCCCGTCGGGTCGCCAACGTGAGTACTTTGAGCGGCATGACGTCGCGCAGCACCAAGGCGATGGGCGGCATCGCCGCAGCCGCCGTCGCGCTGGGCGTGACCCAACTGCTCGCCGTCTTCGTCGGACCGCGGGCCGACTCGCGTACCGCCGTCGGGTCGGCGGTCATCGACCTGACGCCCCGTCCGGTCAAGGAGTGGGCGATCCAGACCTTCGGCATGGCGGACAAACTCGTCCTGTCGATGCTCGTGCTCGCGGTGATCGCCGTCGTGGCCGCCGCCACCGCGGCGTTGGAGACGCGGCGCTTTCCGATCGGCAGCGTCGCGATCGTGGCGGCCGGCGCCGCCGGGTGCGCGGCGGTGCTCTCGCGTGCGGGGGCGACCCTGTTGGACACCCTGCCCACGGTGGTCGGCGCCGCCTGCGGCGTCGCGGTGCTTCGGCTGCTGACGTCGGGGCGGTTCACCGACGACGCCGGGCAGGCTGGCGACGACGGGCAGGCCGGCGTCGACGGGCCCGATCCCGGCCGACGGCTGTCGTTGATCACGCTGGGCTTCCTCGGGGCTGGCGCGCTGACCGGAGTGGGCGGCGTTGTGCTGTCGCGCCTCACGACCTCGGTCTCCGGTGACCGCACGGCATTCGCGCTGCCGCCGGTCGACGTCGCCGCTCCCCCGATCCCGGCGACGGTGCAGCCGAAAGGTGTCGGGCTGGCGTCGTTCGTCACCAACAACGCCGACTTCTACCGGATCGACACCGCGCTGAGCGTGCCGCAGTTGAGTCGCGAGAACTGGCAGCTGCGGATCCACGGCATGGTCGATCGCGAAATCACCTTGCGCTTCGACGATCTCGACCAATTCGACGTGGTCGAGAAAGTGGTGACGCTCACGTGTGTGTCGAACCCGGTCGGCGGTGATCTCATCGGCAACGCCACGTGGACGGGATACCGCGTATCAGACCTGTTGGCAGAAGCCGGGATTCACCGTGACGCGGACATGGTGCTGTCGATGTCGATCGACGGGTTCACCGCGGGCACTCCGGTCGAGGCGCTCACCGACGACCGGGGCTCACTGCTGGCGGTCGGCATGAACGGCGAACCGCTGCCGACCGAGCACGGTTATCCCGCCCGCCTGGTGGTTCCCGGGCTGTACGGGTATGTCTCGGCGACGAAGTGGGTGGTCGACCTCGAGGTGACGCGGTTCGACCGCGCCCAGGCCTACTGGACGCGTCTGGGGTGGTCACCGCGCGGGCCGATCAAGACCGAGTCGCGGATCGACGTGCCGCGCAGTGGTCAAGACGTGCCCCGCGGGGAGGCGACGTTCGGTGGTGTGGCGTGGGCGCAGAACCGCGGGGTGCGCAACGTCGAGGTGCGCGTCGACGGACCCGCCGGGCAGGGCGACTGGCAACAGGCCGAACTCGGCGCCGCCTACTCGAACGAGACCTGGCGGCTGTGGAGTTTCCGGTGGCAGGCCACCCAGCCGGGACCGCACACCATCACGGTCCGGGCCACCGACAACACCGGCGCGACACAGACCGCCGCGATTGCCCAACCGATCCCCGACGGCGCCACCGGCTGGCACAGCGTCGACTTCGAAGTCACCTAGTTTTCTCTGCCGCGAGCGACCGTGTCTGCCCCTCGACACGCCGCTAAAGGGCGTGCAATTGCGGTCACTCGCGCCCGACGGATGACCTCTCGCGGCTCAACAATGTCGGATCGGCGTGTCAGGCTGAACACGTGCAGTTACTCGACGTCGCCACGGCGTCCGCCGAGGTCGGTGCGTCCTCGTCGCGGCTGGCCAAAACGGCTCGAATCGCCGATCTGCTGGGCCGCGCCGGCGAGGAAGGCGACGCCGATCAGGTCGCGGTCGTGGTGTCGTGGCTCTCCGGTGAGCTGCCGCAACGGCAGATCGGTGTCGGGTGGGCCTCGCTGCGCTCGCTACCGCGCCCGGCGGAGTCCGCATCGTTGACGGTGCCCGACGTCCATGCGCGGTTCACCGAGATCGGGCAAGTCGCGGGCAAGGGCTCGCAGGCACGGCGCGCCGAGCTGCTCGCCGGGCTGTTCGGCGCCGCGACCGCCGAGGAACAGACGTTCCTGCGTCGGCTGCTGGGCGGTGAGCTGCGCCAGGGCGCACTCGTCGGCGTGATGGCCGATGCGGTCGCCAAGGCCGCCGGCCTCCCGGCCGCCGCGGTGCGCCGTGCCGCGATGCTCGGTGGTGACCTGCCCGCCGTCGCGGCTGCCGCCCTGACCATGGGCGAGGCCGCACTGGAGCGGTTCACGCTGACGGTCGGCCGTCCGGTGGGCCCGATGCTGGCGCAGACCGCAGTCGGCGTGGCCGAGGCACTCGAACGTCTCGGCGGCACAGCAGTTTTCGAAGCGAAGCTGGACGGCGCGCGGGTGCAGGTGCATCGGCGAGGCGATGAGGTGTCGATCTACACCCGAAGCCTCGACGACGTGACCGCACGCCTCCCGGAGGTCGCCGACGCCGTGCTGGCGTTGCCGGTCACGACCGTGATCGCCGATGCCGAGGTAATCGCACTCAAACCCGACGGGCGGCCGCACCGCTTCCAGGTGACGGCATCGCGGTTCGGTCGCTCCGCCGACATCGCCGCCGCCGCGGCGGCCCAACCGCTGTCGGTCTTCGTCTTCGACCTGCTGCATGTCGACGGCGTCGACCTGCTCGACAAACCCACCGGTGAACGCATCGAGGTGCTCGACGCGCTCGTTCCGAAGCTGCACCGCGTCGACCGCCTCGTCACCGGCGACGTCGAACAGGCGCGCGAGTTCCTCGAGGTGACGCTGGCCGCCGGCCACGAGGGCGTCATGGCCAAGTCGTTGACCGCGCCGTACGAGGCGGGGCGACGCGGAGCCGGCTGGCTCAAGGTCAAACCCGTACACACCCTCGACCTGGTGGTGCTCGCGGTCGAGTGGGGTTCGGGCCGTCGCACCGGCAAGTTGTCCAACATCCACCTCGGCGCACGGGATCCGCAGACGGGCGAATTCGTCATGCTTGGAAAGACTTTCAAGGGTATGACCGACGCCATGCTCGAGTGGCAGACCACCCGGTTCCTCGAGTTGGCCGACGGACCGACCGACGACTCCGGCTATCTGGCCGGCTCAGCCGGCCGTGTGGTGTGGGTCAGACCCGAGCAGGTCGTCGAGATCGCGTTCGACGGCGTGCAGACGTCGACGCGGTACCCCGGCGGTATGGCCCTGCGGTTCGCCAGGGTGCTGCGGTACCGCGACGACAAGAGCCCCGCAGAAGTCGACACCATCGACACGGTGCGGGCGTTCTACCAGCGCGGAAGCTGAAGCCCGCGGTTTTGACACGTCGTCGGCGCCGCCGGTGAAAAGATCGGCACATGGCATCTCCGACCGCTCCCGCAGAGCGCACAGAGGAAACCGAGGGCGACGTCACCTATATCCGCACCGACAAGGATCTGCCGCCGGTCGCGATCATCGACCGGTCGCCGATCACGGTCCGGCACCGGATCATCTTCGGCGTCATCGCCCTGCTCGGCGCGGTCGCGTGGGCGGTGATCGCGTTCTTCCGCGGAGAAACCGTCAACGCCGTGTGGTTCGTCATCGCCGCGATCTGCACCTACGTGATCGGCTTCCGGTTGTACGCCCGGCTCATCGAGATGAAGATCGTGCGTCCGCGCGACGACCATGCAACACCCGCCGAGTTATTCGAGAACGGCACGGACTACATGCCCACCGACCGGCGGGTGTTGTTCGGACACCACTTCGCAGCGATCGCCGGCGCGGGCCCGCTCGTCGGACCCGTCCTCGCCATGCAGATGGGCTACCTGCCGGGAACCATCTGGATCATCATCGGCGCGGTCGTCGCGGGCTGCGTGCAGGACTATCTCGTGTTGGCGATCTCGACGCGTCGGCGGGGCCGCTCGCTGGGACAGATGGCCCGCGACGAACTCGGGACGATCGGCGGTGTGGCCGCCATCGTCGGCGTGCTCGTCATCATGGTGATCCTGCTGGCGGTGCTGGCCCTGGTGGTGGTGGGTGCGCTCGCCGAGAGCCCGTGGGGCGTCTTCTCGATCGCCATGACGATCCCGATCGCGATCTTCATGGGCCTGTACCTGAGGTTCCTGCGGCCGGGCCGGGTGTCGGAGGTGTCGCTCATCGGCGTCGCGCTGCTGCTGCTCGCGGTCGCCTCCGGAGGGTGGGTCGCCGAAACCGCCTGGGGCACAGAATGGTTCACGCTGTCGAAGGTGAGCCTGTCGTGGGCCCTCATCATCTACGGATTCGCCGCGTCGGTGCTGCCGGTGTGGTTCCTGCTCGCACCGCGCGACTACCTGTCGACGTTCATGAAGGTCGGCACCATCGCACTGCTGGCAGTCGGCATCGTGCTCGCCCGCCCGGTCATGGAGGCCCCGGCGATCTCGGCGTTCGCCGCTGAGGGCACCGGTCCGGTGTTCGCCGGATCGCTGTTCCCCTTCTTGTTCATCACGATCGCGTGCGGTGCGCTGTCGGGCTTTCATGCGCTGATCTCGTCGGGCACCACCCCCAAACTGCTCGAAAAAGAAGGTCAGATGCGCCTGATCGGCTACGGCGGCATGATCACCGAGTCGTTCGTCGCGATCATGGCGTTGATCACCGCCGCCATCCTCAATCAGCATCTGTACTTCGCGATCAACGCGCCCGCGGCCTCGACCGGCTCGACCGCCGAGACCGCGGCGGCCTATGTCAACAGCCTGCCGATCGAGGGCCCGCCGGTCACCGCCGAGCAGATCACTCAAGCCGCCGAGAGTGTCGGCGAAGAGTCGATCGTGTCGAGGACCGGCGGTGCGCCCACACTGGCGTTCGGGATGTCGGAGGTGCTGAGCAAGGTCTTCGGCGGTGATGCGCTCAAGGCGTTCTGGTACCACTTCGCGATCATGTTCGAGGCGCTGTTCATCCTCACCACCGTGGACGCGGGCACCCGGGTCGCGCGGTTCATGCTCTCCGACGGTCTGAGCAACCTCGGAGGTCCGCTGCGCAAGCTGAAGGACCCGAGTTGGCGTGTGGGAGCGTGGATCTGCAGCCTGGCCGTGGTGGCGGGTTGGGGCAGCATCCTGCTGATGGGCGTCACCGACCCGCTCGGTGGCATCAACACGTTGTTCCCGCTGTTCGGTATCGCCAACCAGTTGCTGGCCGCGATCGCCTTGACGGTCGTGACCGTGGTGGTGGTGAAGAAGGGCCTACTGAAATGGGCTTGGATACCGGCGATCCCGTTGCTATGGGATCTGATCGTGACGATGACGGCGTCGTGGCAGAAGATCTTCTCGGGCGATCCAAAGGTCGGCTACTGGACTCAGCACTTCCAGTACCGCAACGCGAAGGACGCCGGTGAGACGGCGTTCGGCGCGGCCAAAAACGCCGGCGAACTCGACGCGGTCATCCGCAACACGTTCATCCAGGGCACACTGTCGATCGTGTTCGCACTGCTGGTGCTGATCGTGTTCACCACCGGGGTGATCATGGTGATCCGGACGCTCCGCGGCGGCGCCCCGCCGACGACCGAGGACGAGCCGGTCCCCTCGCGGATCTTCGCGCCGTCGGGCCTGTTGATGACCAAACCGGAGAAGGAGGTGCAGAAACAGTGGGACGCATTACCGAAAGCGCACGCCAAATCGGTTCGTACTGGCGCACATTCGTAGGCGACCTGATGGGCGACACCCACTACCGGCGCTACGTCGAGCACCGGTTGCGGACCCATCCGGGTGAGCCGGTGCTCTCCGAACGGGACTACTGGCGGATGCGGCACGCCGCGGCGGAGGCCAATCCGGGCGCGCGCTGCTGTTAGGTCGGGATTCGGCTGCACACGCTAGCCCGACGCGATGACCCCTTCGGAAATCCAGGGTGCCGCAGTCGTTTCGGCGCTACGGAAGGCGCCGGGGACATCGTCGGTGACGGCCCATGTCGCGGCCAGCCGGCCCATACCTACCGCGTACGCACAATGCACGCCGAGCTCGACGAGTTCATCCTCGGCGAAATGGCACCGAAGGTCGTCGTAGACGGCGTCGTCGATCGCGAGGTGATCGGTGGCGAACAGATCAGCGAACCGCAGCGCGCTTCGCTCGGCGTCCGACAGGTCGTCGGCTTCCTCCGGGCGTTCCAGGGAGCAGACCGCGTCCTCGGTGAGCCCTGCATCGACCGCGCTCTGGTAGCGCACCGACATGCAACTGCGGCACTGGTTGTGGAACGCGATGCGCAGCCGCACGAGCTCCACGAGCCTCGGCGACAGGGTGCCGCTGGATTGCAGTGCCGCCCGAAGTGAGCCGAGCGCTCCCGCCACGTCGGGACGGTGGCCGAGTATCGAGGCCACGCCCAGGTTGATCCGATCGCCTTGGCCCAGATCGTCGGTCGGGATCGAAGTAAAGGCCGACGACGGCGCAACTCGGGACATGGCCACCTCACATCGCAGCGGTTCTGGCGTGGGTACACGATAACTCGCGCGGTCGGAACCGTCGGGTGAAAAGCTCGGGCGGCGACCGGCCGGTGGGGCCAAGCCGAGCCCGGCTAGACCGTCAGTGAGTAGCGGATCGGCAGGTGTTTGAGCCCGCCGACGAATGTCGTCGCCACATACTCGGGACGGCCCGCGGGCTCCACACCCTTCAGGCGGGGCAGCAGCTCGCTGAAGAAGCTGTTGACCTCCATGCGGGCCAACGCCGCCCCCAGGCAGAAGTGCACGCCGTACCCGAACGCGATGTGCTTGTTGGGGTCACGGGCGATGTCGAAGCGGAAGGGATCGTCGAACACGTCCTCGTCACGATTGCCCGAGACATAGGACAGCAGAACCGATTCGCCCGCAGCGATCGGAACATCCCGCACCGTGGTGTCCTCGGCGGCCGTACGCATGAAGGCCTTCACCGGTGTGACCCAGCGGATCATCTCCTCGACCGCCGGCGGCATCAGGCCCAGATCGCTACACAGCTTGTGGCGTTGGTCGGGGTTCTCGATCAGGGCCAGCATCCCGCCGGAGATGGTCGCGCTGGTGGTGTCGTGCCCCGCCGCGGCGATGATCGCGTAGTAGGAGATCGTGTCGATGTCCGACAGCGGTTCGCCGTCGATGGTCGCGTTGGCGATCGCCGAGGCCAGGTCGTCCGTCGGATTATCGCGGCGCGAAGCCGTCAACGCCGTGAAGTACTGGAACATCTCGACCAGCGCCGACATCTGGTCGGCCTGATCCGTGCCACGCTTGAACTCGTCGTCGTCACTGCCGAACAACTCCTGGGTGAGCTTGAGCATCAGCGGGAAGTCCGACTCCGGGATGCCCAGCAGCGACATGATGACGTAGAGCGGGAAGTTGACCGCGACCTGCTGGACGAAGTCGCACTTGTTGCCGATGTCCATCATCTTGTCGACGTACACCTTCGCGAGTTCGTCGACGCGGATCTTCAACGCGCGCATCGCCTTCGGCCGAAACCAGTCGGCTCCGATGGCGCGCACCACACGATGCTGCGGATCGTCCATGTGGATGAGGGTGCGCACCCCGATGGCCGCCTGCTGCTCGTCGCCCTCCTTGGTGACCAGCACCGGCCGCGGGTGATTGGTGAACAGGTTGTTGGCCCGCTCGATGTCCATGATGTCGGCGTGCTTGGTGATCGCCCAGAACGGTTGGTAATTGGGCACCTCTACCCACGAGACGGGTGCGTTGGCACGCAGATGCGTCAACGACGCATGCAGTTTGGCTTCATCGGTGTAGGCCTGCGGGGTGGCAAAGACCTTAGCCGCCTCGTCCATGATCCGTGTGCTCACAACAACTCCTCTGCCGAACCGTCATGTGCGCGTACTTCCTCCAGCACGGCAACTATCGTCGCTTCGTCTATCGAGCGCGGGAATCCGATCATCACCCGGTCGATCACGCCGTCGCACCGGTCTCTGATCTTGGCCCCCAGCTTGTCGATCGGGGCGACGACGGCGAACGTCTCGAGAATCTCGTCGTCGATCAGCGTGCCCATCGCGTCCCACTCGCCGGCGAGGCTGAGCCGGTGAAGCTCGTCGTGCAGATCGCCCCAACCGTGCAGCGCCAGCACTTTGCGGTAGGCCGGGGTGGACCCGTAGAAGGCGATCTGCTTGCGGGTGGCGACGGCGGCGCCAGTGACCTCGCGCTCGTCGGCACCGGTCACCACGAAGATGGGACACGACACCTGAAAGTCGCTGCGTGCTCTGCCCGATCGGGCCATGCCGCGCTCGAGCGCCGGGATGGTGACCTCTTCGAAGTAGCGTTTGGTCGTGAAGGCGTGGGCGAGAACGCCGTCGGCAACCTCACCGGCCATCTCGGTCATCGACTCGCCCACCGCGGCGATGAAGACCTTCGGGAACCCGTAGTCGTGCGGTTCGGGAGTGAACATCGGCGTCATCAGCTTGTGCGTGTAGAAGTCGCCTTCGAACTGCAGCCGCGTACCGTCGCGCCAACAGGTCCAGATTTCGCGCATCGCGTGGACGAATTCGCCCATGCGACGCACGGGTTGGCTCCACGGCATGCTGAACCGCTTCTCGATGTGCGGGCGGATCTGCGACCCCAGCCCAACGATGAGCCGGCCCCGCGAGTAGTCCTGCAGGTCCCAGCCGATGTTGGCCACGGTCATGGGGTTTCGCGCGAACGCCACTGCGATGCTGGTTCCGAGATCGAGGGTTTCGGTGTGCTCGGCGGCCAGCGTCAACGGGAGGAACGGGTCGTGGGCAACCTCGGCGGTCCAGCACCCGTCGTAACCGCGCCGCTGCAGCGTGCCCGCCGTTTCGGCCACGTTGGCGATCTGGCTGGAAATCGCCCCGTCGACCTTCAGGCCAGCGCCGCTAAGCATGGTCGTAGACGCTACAGTAAGCAATTCAGTATGGTCAACGAGGTCATGCCGGTGCGACGATCGCCTATCCATGGACAGGAGTTGTGATGACCAAGGCCGAGGATTGGCATGCCACGCTCGACGAGCTGTCGCGGCGGCGCCAGACCGCGTACGACATGGGGGGCGCCGAGCGGGTCGCCAAGCACCGCGACAAGGGCAAGCTCGACGCCCGCGCGCGCATCGAGTATCTGCTCGACAAGGGCACGTTCCGCGAGTTCGGCACGCTGGTCGGCGGTGACATCGCCGCCGACGGCATCGTCGCCGGCTCCGGCTATCTCGACGGCAGGCCGGTGATGATCGGCGCCGAGGACTTCACGACGCTGGCGGGCAGCATCGGCCCGGGCGGAAACGCCAAACGGTACCGATTGGCGGAGTTGGCCGTGCGCGACAAGGTGCCGCTGGTGATGCTGCTGGAGGGTGCGGGATTCCGTCCCAGCGGCGAACACTACGGCCGCACCCCGACCGATCTTCTCGCCCAGGCTCAGTGTTCGGGCAAGGTGCCGATGGTCGCCGGCCTGCTCGGGCCGTCCGCCGGACATGGCGCGCTGGTCGCTCCGGTCTGCGACTGGACGATCATGAGCCGCCAGGGCGCCATCTTCACCGCGGGCCCGCCCGTGGTGAAAGAGTCCACGGGCGAGGACATCTCGAAAGAGGATCTCGGCGGTCCCACGGTGGCCCTCGCCAGCGGTGTAATCCACAACCTGGCCGAGGACGACGAAGCGGTGCTCGACGACATCCGCCGCTACCTGTCGTACTTCCCGGCCAGCGCGTGGTCCTACCCGGAGTCGCTTCCCGCCGACGAAGCGACCGCCCCGCGGACCACCCCGGAGTTGCTCGAACTGGTCCCCCGCGGCAATCGGCGCGTCTACGACATGCGGCGCGTCCTGGACGTCGTCTTCGACCGCCCCGACTGGTTCGAGGTCCAGCCGAAGTTCGGGCCCGCGATCATCTGCGCGCTGGCCCATCTCGGCGGCCACCCGGTCGCGGTGGTTGCCAACCAACCGCAGGTGATCGCCGGTTCCATCGACGCAGACGCCGCGGACAAGGCGGCGCACTTCATCACGGTCGCCGACTCGTTTCACCTGCCGATCGTGTTCCTGGCCGACAACCCGGGCATGCTGCCGGGCAGCCGGTCGGAGAAGTCGGGCGTGCTGCGCAGCGGTGCGCGGATGTTCGCCGCGCAGACCGCCGCGACGACGATCAAGCTGCACGTCACCCTGCGCAAGGCATACGGTTTCGGCTCGATGGTGATGTCGCTGTTGGGATTTGACAACCAGAGCGCGACGTTCGCATACCCGGGCGCGACGATGGGCGCGATGAGCGCGGCCGCCCTCAGCAAGGCGTCACACGCCGCCGAGGATGTCGAGGCGCGGCTTCGGCAGATGGAAGTCGAAGCGTCGTTCCGGTCGGCCGGCCACCTCGGCTTCGACGACCTGATCCATCCCGAGGAGACCCGCAACGCGCTGCTGTGGGGGCTGCAGCGGGCGGTCTACAGCCGCCAGGCCGCAGCCGAACCGGTGGCCCGCACGGTCATCACGCCCTGACCTCGGGGGTTTGCGCGAGCGTGCGTGTTTGCACACGACACGCGGCAAATATCCAGCACTACACGCACTTTCGGGCGCGACGACCGTGCGCGTACTGCGCACTTTCCGCGGCGCGTCGTGTGCAAACACGCACGCTCGCCGAGATGGGGGCTAGCTGACGCCGCTCGCCGAGATGGGGCCAGCTCACGCCGATGCGCGGTAGGCGGCGACGATCGGCTCGAGTTCGTCGGGCGTCGCGCCGTGCATGATGAGCGCGTCGGCGCCGTAGTCGAACTCCTTGCGGATGCGCTCGACGCACTGCTGGGCCGAGCCGGTGGCGGACGGCTCCAACCACTCGTCGGGTATCAACGTCGCGATGTGCTCGATCTGTTCGGCTGAGGCCTTGTGGTCGATACCGCCGGGAATCGACTGTACGACCTTGTCGTCGCGGAAGCGCTGCAGCACAGCGGGATCCCAGCCGTTCGTCTTGACCAGCAGATCGCCGTAGCCCTGCAGATAGGTGGCCAGCCGGGCGACTGTCTTCTTCAGTCGCAGCTCCTCGGGCAGATGATCGCCGACCGTGGCAAAACATGACCACACCCGGACCGCCGACGGATCGCGGCCCGCCTTTTCCGCGGCGTCCTTGACGGTCTTGACCGCGCGCTGCAGCGTCTCCGGAGTGAAGTAGGTGTGCAGGATGACGTCGTCGAATGCCCGACCCCCGAGCGCCAGTGTCTGCGGGCCGAACGCCACGACCGCCAGCCGGATGTCTTCGCGGAAGTCCGGATCCAGGAACAGAACCTGGTACTTGCCGATCGGTCCGTCGTGGTTGAAGATCACCTCGCCCTGCCACAGCCGACGCATGACGTTGGCGAAATCCTCCATCTGCGCGGTCGTGACCGACGGGATCCCGAACGCCGCGTACATCGCCGCGACCCCGCGCCCGATGCCCAGCGTGAAGCGCCCGCCCGAGAGCCGGTGCATCGTCGTCGCCCACGATCCGGTGATCAGCGGGTGCCTGGTGTTGTGATTCGTTGCCGCCGTGGCGATCTGCATGCGCGACGTGACCGCGCACGCCGCGCCGACGAGCGATGACGCCTCCTTGACGTTCCATCGTTCGGAGATGAACGCGGTGCCGAACCCGAGCTCCTCACCGTGACGGGCCTCGTCCATCAGCGTTGCCGGGCCTTCACCACCGGCGCCGGCCAACAAGTAGTAGCCCAGTTCGTCGAGCACAGATTCGGTCACGTCCAGACTCCTTGCTTGTAGCCGCAGTTCCACACCTCGACGATCCTGCCGTCGACCACCCGGAAGACTTCCATACTGCCGATCGTGGTCTGCGTCCCGTCCTTCATCTTGATCGGGGACTGGTAGACGATCGCGACGTGCTCCCCGTCATCACCGGCCACCACCAGGTTGAGGTCGAACCGGATGCTCTCGGACACGTTCCACATGTCCACCACCCGAGCCACCGCCTGTTCATGGGTCAAGACATGCGCCGGCTCACCGACCTCGTGACGAATCACCGTCTCGCCCAACAGCTCGTCGGCCAGTCCAAAGTCCGCCTTGTTCCACGCCACCAGGTTGTACAGCTCCACCACCTCACGCGCGGACCGGCTCATGCGAACACCTCCAGAGCGCCGATGGCGTCGATCGCGGCCACCGCACGGTCGGTCAGCGTCAGGCACAGGCGGCGGGACCGTTCCGGCAGCGCATCCCACCCGTTGAGCGTGATGACCGGCAACACCATCAGATAGACGGCCGCAAAACGATAGTGCCGCCACGCCTCGTCGAATCCGTACGAGGCACCGTGCGAGGCGACGTGCTCGAGATACTCACGCAGCAGCACCTCGTCGTGACCTTCGCGCACCGCAGTCGGCAGGCCCTGGGTGACGAGGTAGGCCACGTCGGCCGCACCGGCGCCGCGGGCAGCGAACTGGAAGTCCACCACCTTCATCGCGTCACCCGAGAAGAAGAGGTTGTCGGCCCGAATATCCCCGTGCAGCAACATGTCCCGTTCGGCGAGCGCGGGCAGTGCCGCGACCGCGCGTTCGGCGAAATGTTCGGCGAACGCGGCCACCGCCGGCGACACGTTCACCGAGGTGTGCGCGCGGTAGACCTCCCACCCCGGCCCGAACGCCGGCAGCAGCAGGTCCCGCGCGATCGGGGTGTCGATGCTCGGAAACTGCTCCAGCACGGCGGGTTCGCCCGACCACGCGTGCAGACCTGCCAGTTGTCGGATGCAGGTGCGGGCGCGATCCATGGACAGCCCGGCCAGATGGTCGGCGTTGTCCCACTCCGAGAGGTCCTCGAGCAGCAGCACGAAATCGACGCCGTCATCGGCGATGCGGGCGGTATACACCCGCGGTGTGTCCATCGGCGCGCGCGCGGCGACGTCGCGGTAAAAGGACAACTCGCGCCGGTATCCGCCCAGCAACTCCATCGCACCGCGCGCTTCCGACACCGCGGGAAGCTTCGCGATCAGGGTCGAAGGCACCGCGGTTCCGCTCAGGTGCAACCGGTACAGTAGCGACGAGAAGCCGCTGTCCATCGCAATCTGCTCAGCCCGGACATCGTCGACCGTCGCGCCGTCCAGCCCTGCGTCGGCGCGCAGCACCCCGGTCAACCAGGCGGCATCGAGCTCATCGATGCCGCCCGGTACCGCTGCCATACTCGTCGTCATCAACCGACTCCTTCCCTGACTGCCCCGAGAAAGCGTTCCGACGCTCGCTGCACACCGCCCGCGAACAGGTGGCCGACGTGGCTACCCCGATGCCAGTACAGGTCGCCGCCCCACCGCTCGTGCAGTCGCTCTGCCGGTTCCCGTCGCGCCATCTGGTCGTGCCACGCACCGACGATGAGCCGGCGCTCGGGCGGGGCCGTCGGTTCGACCGCCTGATAGTCCACGACCGACATCACGCGCTCGACGGGTTCTGACCGCATCAGTTCGACCGTGTCGCGCACCGACGGACCCCACCGCCCCAGGTGTCCGGCGATCATCGCGTTGAGCCCGAAGATCGGCGTGTAGACCGCGACGGCGTCGACGTCCTCGAGGTGTGACACCAGACCCGCCACCGGGCTGCCCATCGAAACCCCTGACAACGCAACGGCGCTCGCTTGCGGTCGAAGCCAACGGAGCACCGCCCGCACCTCCGACACCACGCGGATCATGCCCGCCAGGTTGTTCAGCGGGTCCATGTTCGGATAGGTCGGCCACTGCTCACGCCGAACCCCACAGCCCGGCTGCACCGGCAGCGCGATGTTGTATCCGAGCTGCTCCTGCAGCCGCCGAGCCCTCGAGAACACCAAATCGATCGGCAGCCCTTGGCCGGCCCCGTGCACCCAAACCAGCCACGGCCGCGGCTCCTCGCCGCTGCGACACAGATGCACCACCGCAGTGGCCGGCCCGCCGAATCCCTCGGCGGCCAACGACTCGGGCAGGTGGGGATCGTGTTCGAAGGTCAGTTGCTCGTACCGGGATCGGCCGAACCGGCGCCGGCGGATCGTCTGCGGCTGCAGCTCATCCGGTGCGACGTGCACGCCGGCCATGCCCAATTCGGCCAGCTCGTCGGCCGCGCCGGTACACGACTCGAGCGTGCGCTCCAGTCTGGGCGGGGGCGCGGTCAGCGTCATCCCCGTCAGGGCGAGTTCGTCGAGCACGACCTCGCCGAGTTGCCGGGCACCCTTGCGGGACAACGGCTTCCAATCGCCGTGTCCGGCGACGGCGGCGTGCGCCCGCGGCACCACGCCCGCGAAGTCCCGACCGATACGGTACGCGCGCTCGGCCGTTCTCATGCCAGCTTGAACCCGGTGTAGCCGGCATCGGCGACCTCGTCGCAGCGTCGCCGATACTCCGGAACGCCCGCGGTGTAACCCATGTACATCCGCTTCTTGCCGGGCACGTTACCGCCGTTGTACCAGGAGTTGCAGCTGGGATGGACGAGGACCGTCGGCGCCACGAGCGATGTCGCGTGGTCGATCCACTCGCATTGGGCCTCGGGTAGCGCCTCGATACTCCGATACCCGTGAGCGCTCAGGTAGCCGATGCACTCGCCGATCCAGTCGACGTGCTGTTCGAGGGCTGTCACGTAATTGCTTGCCGGAGCGGGGCTTCCGGGCGCCTGGATGATGAACAGGTTCGGGAAGCCCGCCACCGCGATGCCGAGGTAGGCGTATGGCCCCTCGTTCGTCCAGAAGTCTCCGAGTGACATCCCGTCGCGCCCGGTCACCGCGATTCGCGTCATCGCCCCGGTCATCGCGTCGAAGCCGGTGGCGTAGATGATGACGTCGAGATCGTGATCGCCCTGTTCGGTGCGGATTCCGGTCGCGGTGACCTCCACGATCGGTTCCTTGCGCAGGTCCACGAGTGTGACGTTGTCGCGGTTGAACGTCTCGTAATAGCCCTGGTCGATGATGGGGCGTTTACACCCGAACGGGTGTGTCGGGGTCAGCGCCGCTGCGGTCTCCGGATTCTTGACGATGCGCGCCACCGCCTCACCGTAGAGTTTGGCCGCCATCTGGTTGGCCTCGATGTCGAAGAACACGTCGCCCCAGCTGAGCGCACCGATGATGCCGCCCTCCTCGACGGCGCGCAGTTGTTCCTCGCGCGATGCGGACTTCAGCGGCGGTTTGGTCATCATCTCGAACATCACCGAGAACGCGCTCAGCCGGGCCGCACCCACCGCGTGTTCTCGTTGCGCCGCGCGGATCTCGGCGTAGTTGGCCTTGAGCTCGTCGAGTTCGCCGTCGTCGAACGGGCGGACCTCCCACGGCAGCGTGTAGGCCGGCGATCGCTGGAACACGGTGAGGTGGCCGGCCTGTTGGGCCACGACCGGGATCAGTTGCACACCGGTGGAACCGGTTCCGATCACGCCCACCCGCTTGCCGGTCAGGTCGACATCCTGCTTCGGCCAGCGACTGGTGAACAGCGAGAGTCCCTCGAAGGCGCCCATACCGGGTATCTCCGGTTCCTTCGGGACCGACAGGATCCCCGTCGCCGCGACGACAAACGGTGCCACGAACACCTCCCCGTCTGCCGTCTGCACCTCCCACTCGGAGGCGGCCTCGTCGAACGTCATCGCGGTGACCTCGGTATGGAACCGGATGTCGCGACGGAGATCGAGTCGGTCGGCGACGAAGTTCAGGTACGCCTCGATCTCGGGCTGGCGAGGCATCGTCTCGGTCCATACCCACTCCTGCTGGATCTCCTCGGAGAAGCTGTAGGAGTACTCGATGCTCTCGATGTCACAGCGCGCGCCGGGATACCGATTGAACAGCCATGTGCCCCCGACGTTCTCGGCCTTCTCGAGCACGACGGTGCGCAGCCCCTGCTCCCGCAGTCGATGCAGCGCGTACAGACCGGCGAACCCGGCCCCGACGACGATCGCGTCGAAGCGGGCGGAGTCGGATGTCGTCACAAGTAGGCCCTCACGTCCAGGAAGTGGAGATACTGTAACTATTACAGTATTGCGCCGGACGGCTGGTGGGGTTTCGGAAACACCGCTCCGGTATGGCCCTTCCTGAAACCACTACTGTAAGCTCTTCCATTAGTTCGCCGACTCGGGAGGCTGCCCGGCATGAAAGTACCGTTCACCTGGAAGGTCACCGGCTGGTTCATGATCGGCTGGTCCGCGGAATTCCCCGCGGGCGAGACCCGGCCGCTGCGGTATTTCGGCGAGGATCTGGTGGCCTACCGCGACGAGGCAGGCGACCTGCATGTGCTGTCGGCGCACTGCCGGCACCTCGGTGCGCACATCGGCCACGGCGGCAAGGTCGTCGGCGACTGCGTCGAATGCCCCTTCCACGGTTGGCGGTGGGGGCCCGACGGCACCAACCGCTACATTCCCTACCAGCCCGACCGGCCCAACAAGGCGTTGCGGCTGCGCGTCTTTCCGGTGCGCGAACAATACGGCTGCGTGTTCGCCTGGCATCACCCCGAGGGCGAGCCACCACGGTGGGAGCTGCCCGATCTGTTCCACAAATTCCCGCAATTCCCGACCGACGAGGACGCGTACTACCGCCCGTACCCGGAGTTTTCGAGTCGCGCGGAACGCGAGCCGGTGCATCCGCAGATCGTCGCCGAGAACGGGCCGGACAGCGCGCACTTCCACTACGTGCATCACGCGACGGTCACCCCGAAGTGCCTCAACTGGGAGGTCGTCGACGAGGAGTGGCGGTTCCTGACCGGCTGGCCCGACGCCGCCAGCGACGATCCCGACAAGATGGCGCTCTACATCCACAGCCACCTGTCCGGCCTCGGGTTCGCGATCAGCGCCTTCGAGGGCTCGTCGAACCACCGGCTGATCTTCGCGTGCACGCCGGTCGAGGACGGCTACTCGGACATGTTCTATTCGATCTGGTGGCCACGGCTACCCGGCGACACCTCCGACGTCCCGCCCGAGGAGGTCCGCCAGAAGGTCGAGCGCCAGTTCATGGGGACCGTCTGGGACGACCTGAACATCTGGCGCTACCAGGAGTACATCGAGAACCCGGCGCTGTCTCGCACAGACGCGAAACCGTATATGGCGCTGCGGAAGTGGGCGACGCAGTTCTACGATGTTCCGGCGTCGGTGTGAGACCCGACCTCGCCGAGATCGCCGCCCCGGGCCACACCGCGATCGTCACGCAGGAATGCCAGGGTGCGGTCGTCGGACCCGACGCAGGACTCAAGGTGCTGGCCGAGGAGGCCCGGCGCGAAGCGGTCCCCAACATCGCGAGACTTCTGCCGGCGGCCCGCACCGCCGGTGTGACGGTGGTGCACTGCCTGGTCCAGCGGCGGCCCGACGGGCGCGGCGCCAACCACAACGCCAAGATCTTCCGGATGAGCGGTACCGCCGGCGATGCCATCGCGCCCGGCACCCCGGGCGCCGAACTGCTGCCCGAGCTGGGGCCGAAGCCCTCCGACGTCGTGCTGCGGCGCTGGCACGGCATCGGCCCGATGGGCGGCACCGACCTCGACGCCGTGCTGCGCAATCTCGGGGTCTCGACGATCGTCGCCGTCGGAGTGTCGGTCAACGTCGCCATCACCAACCTGGTGATGGACGCCGTCAACGCCGCGTACCGGGTCGTGGTCCCGCGGGATGCGGTGGCCGGAATCCCCACCGACTACTCGAATGCGATCATCGACAACACGTTGTCGCTGCTGGCGACGATCACCACCACCGACGAGTTGATCGACACATGGAAGTAGCCGCGCAGTGACCGACACCGAGAACGACATCCGCGAATTCGCCAGGGTCAAACCGGCTCTGGGATCGCCGGAGATGGGTCGTTTCATCGCGGCGCTGCGCCAGCTGCAGAACATCACGGTGTCCAGCGATCCCGATGCCGCGCTGTGGAACGATTCGGCCGCACTGCTCGAGGAGATGTGCGAACGCCTGGAGGAACACAAGGCTCCCGCCGGTGTGGCCCCTGCCGGCCGGGCGCCCAACCTGCCCGGCAACGGCCACCCGCTGATGCCACCGTGGCAGGTCGTGGCGTCGGGACCGGACGAGGTCACGATGCGCGGGCGCTTCAGCCGCTTCCACGTCGGGGGCAATGACGCGGTGCACGGTGGCGTGATCCCGCTGTTCTACGACTGGCATTTCGGCATGGTGGTGTCGGCCGCGGGCCGACCCGACAGCCGCACCGCCTACCTGCATGTGGACTACCGGCGGGTGACGCCGATCGAGGCGCCGCTGGAGTCGCGGGCGTGGATCGACGCGGTGGACGGACGCAAACTGTTCGTGAGGGCGGCGATGACGGACGCGGACGGCAACGTACTATCCGAGGCCAACGGTCTGATGATCAAACTGCTTGCCCACCAGCCTTGAAAGGCACGATGTCTGTGACCACACAGTTCACCGTCCCGGCCGCCGCCGACACCGTCGCCGCCGTGATCGGCGACCGCGAGTTCATCGTCCAAGGCGATCGCCGATACACCTATGCCCAGGTCGTCGAACGCGCCAACCGCCTGGCCGCGTTTCTGCACAGCCGCGGGCTCGGTTGTCACGTCGAGCGTTCCGAACTCGCCGGCCATGAGGTGGGCCAGGACCTGCTGGGGATCTACGCCTACAACGGCCCCGAATACGTCGAAGGCATGCTCGGCTCGTGGCGGGCCAGGGTCGCACCGTTCAACGTCAACTACCGGTACGTCAAGAACGAATTGCAGTATCTGCTCAACGATTCGGGCGCCAGCGCGCTGCTGTACCACGCGGCGTTCGCGCCGCGCGTCGCCGAGGTGCTGGCGGATCTGCCCAATCTGCGGGTGCTCATCCAGATCGCCGACGACTCGGGTAACGATCTGCTGGACGGCGCCGTCGACTACGAGTCGATCGTCGGCTCGGGCACCCCGGTGCTGCCGCCCATCGAGCCCTCGCCCGACGACCTCTACGTGCTCTACACCGGCGGTACGACGGGCATGCCGAAGGGCGTGCTGTGGCGTCAGCACGACATCTTCATGACCTCGTTCGGGGGCCGCAACATGGCCACGGGCGAGCTGATCACCTCGCTCGACGACATCGCCAAGCGGGTGACGGAAGGTCCCGGCACCAAGATCCTCACCCTGCCGCCGCTCATGCACGGCGCCGCGCAGTGGGCGGCGATGACGGCTCTGACCACGGGGCAGACCATCGTGTTCACGGCGAATCCCGCCAGCCTCGACGTCGACGAGGTCGTGGAGACCATCGAGCGGGAGAAAGTCCTTGTGGTGCAGGTGGTCGGCGATGCGGTCGCACGTCCGCTCGCCGATGCGATCGAGCGCAGTTCGGCCGATCTGTCGTCGCTCGCCGTGATCGCCAACGGCGGGGCGCTGCTCACCCCCACCGCCAAACAACGGCTCATCGACGTCAAACCCGGCCTGATCGTCATGGACGGCGTCGGGTCCTCGGAGACCGGTATCCAGATGAACCACATGTCGGCTCCCGGTGCGGTGTCGACGGGCCAGTTCAACGCCGGTCCCGACACCTTCGTCGCCGCCGAGGATTTCAGCGCGATCCTGCAACCCGGCCACGACGGCATCGGCTGGTTGGCGCAGCGGGGCTATGTGCCGCTTGGCTACAAGGGCGATGCGGACAAGACCGCCAAGACCTTCCCGGTGATCGACGGTGTGCGCTACTCGATTCCGGGTGACCGCGCCCGCCATCAGGCCGACGGGTCGATCGAACTGTTGGGACGCGATTCGGTCACCATCAACTCCGGCGGCGAGAAGATCTTCGCCGAGGAGGTCGAGACCGCGCTCTTGTCACACCCGGCGGTGGCAGACGTCGTGGTGGCGGGCAGGCCCAGTGACCGGTGGGGCCAGGAGGTGGTCGCGGTCGTCGCGCTCACCGAGGGGGCCAGCGCTGACGCCCAGGAACTCATCGACCACGCCGCGAATTCGGTTGCTCGCTACAAACTTCCGAAGGCTGTGGTGTTCCGCCCGGTGATCGAGCGCAGCCCCGCGGGCAAGGCGGACTACCGCTGGGCCCGCGAGCAGGCGATCAGCGCGAACGCCTGAGCCGACGCCTGGTCCGGTTGCGCGCCAGACGCAGGTCGCGGTTCGCGTCGGAGCATTCTGGATCGTGGGACCCCAGCTGACGTCAGTTATGGGTGCGCATTGGTTCTCAGGGCAATTTCCCCGGATCCGTGCGAAACGAACGCACAGCGACGCTGGCCTGGTTCGTCCAGCGTGTCGACCGCGGGTTCGTCGGCGCCCAAACGATCGAAGTGTCCTGCAACATCACGGCGCGCCCGACCTCGGCCATGGCCGCCCCTGCGCTCGCGGTTTCATCGTGCACCTAATACCAAGTCTTTCCAGGTCCTCGTCTCGGTCAAGGAGGCTAGGTCCGACTGGCGGTACAGGCGGCCGTCGGGAGCCATATAGGACCCGGTCCGTGTGTTGTAGTGCACGACCGCCGCCTGCGGTCTGGCTGTACTGCCGTTTTCGGCATACGAAGCTGGGGCGGCCGGGGCGCCGTCCTGCGAGGAGGTGGTCCCATTCGACGCTGGTGGATTCTGTGGCTGAGGCACCGTCGACGGGTTATCCGGAGCACCATGCGGGAGTGAGCCACTTTCCGACGATTCGTTACCTTCGCTTACTGACGGCAAAAGCGGAGGCGATCCTGGTGGCACCGGTGTGCCGTCGATCGGGCCATACAGGCGTTCGTCAGCATCGACCCGGCTATCAAGAGGTATGCCCTGCGCTATGAGGTTAGGGTCGATTGGGTAGGGGCCCAAGACATGTTGACGCTGCGCCAGCGGAACGAATCCTGTGTTGCTATCGCACAATTGCACGGTTGGAGCCCGCTTTCCCGGGTGTTCCATGCATGGGTAATTCCGGGCGCCCCGCACGGCGACGGGTGAGTCGTGCGGGAGTTTGCAGTAGAGCCCGTCGGGCGTGTCGATATCGGATAAGTCAGCCGGAGATCGCCACGAGGATGGAGGCAGAAAACCTACGGTACACGCAGGGGGATCCGATATCGTGATGGCGAAGTCGCCCTTGGCTATTCCGGTTGGATTGTTCACTGGTGAGACCGCTTGGACCGTCGCGATATCTGGCGGCAGTAAAACCAGCAACTGTTCCAATGACGCGTTGTAGGTAACAGCGATTTGGCCGATAGTGGTCAAGTTGGCAAGGAGTATCGGGAGCGTCGGCTTTATGTCGGTGAGTAGCCGCGCCACCTCATCGGCTGCTCCCGGGGTCCCCTGCAACAGGGAACGCACCTGTGGATCGTTCCGGCGTATGCGTTCAGTGATACCCGCGGTGTTTCGGATCCAGATACGGATCGCATCGGAGCCCTCGGTCTGTGAATTTAACAGCGGCCTGCTGTCGTCGATGAGGCTGCGTGTCTGGTCGGCCACCTCATTGAGTTCGCCGCTCAGTTTCGTCGACGAATCGATTAAGGAGCCGATGTCATATCCCGCGCCATCGAAAGCCTTGAAGGTTTCATCTAGCAAGCTACCGAGTTTGTCCTGCGGGATGGTGTCGAGGAGCGAAGCGAGTTTATCTAGCATCGGACCGACTTGATGCGGAATCGTCGTGTCCTCCCGCGAGATAACCGACCCGTCCCGCAGGTAGGGTGGGGAATCGTTACGCGGTTGTAGGTCTACGTACTGTTCGCCGACTGCCGACATGCTCATGACACGGGCCACCAGATCTGCAGAAATCTTCGGAGAGCTATCTAACGACAGCGTCGCCTCGACGCGCTTACCGTCGACGACTCTAATCCCTGTTACTTCGCCGACTTTCACTCCACGGTAGGTGACGTTGCTGAACCGGTAGAGCCCGCCCGATGCTGGTAGTTCGAGTTTGACGGTGATTCGCCCGATGCCGAGCAGCATGGGGGCCTGAATGTAATTGAAAACGAGTAGCCCAATTCCGACGATCGACGCAATTGTGAAGATGATCAACTGATTTCGCACAAAGCGCGTCAGCATCAGTTGCCACCCGCGCCGGCTCGCGCAGGCGGTTGGTTGCCGTACGGACCAGCGAAGATCATCGGCGGCGAACCATCGACGGCCGGAGCTGGTACCGCCTCGCCTACCACCGCACCGTTCGGCGAGCCGACGGAATCCGGCGGCACCGGTACCGGGCCCACGGATGGTGGCCCTGTCGTCGCCGACACGATGCCTGCCATCAGCGGGTCGTAGGTGAAATTCAAATAGGCTGGCTCACCGGGGGCCGGAATGAGCATTGCGCCGGGTTCGCCCCAACGGGTGCCTAGCAATGTCGTATTTTTCAGCCTGGGCACCGTGAGATCTATGATCTCGAAGAGGTTCATGTAGTCACCCCGCACTGCTCGGTCGATCAGAGATTGTCCGTACGGGAATACGGTTGTGTAAGCAAGCGCGCTATCGAGGCCATCGCCGACATCAGCCAGGGCGCGCATCGTAGGGGCGAGATTGCTCAAGTTGGTCACCAGATCGGCGTGTGTATCGTCGACCAGTCGGGTGGCCACGTCGCTAAAGATCCGCAGCTTGTCCAGCGCGGTGGTGATGCGGGGTCGTTCTGCAATGAGTACGTCTAGAGCAGGTGGAACTTCACGGAGCGCTCGTTCAATTACACCCTGCTCGTCGGCGAATGTGCCGGCCAGCTTCTTGAGCGCTTCAATCGATCCCACAATGTTGGCCCGCTGGGTATCGAGGACGCCGACAAACTGATCCAGTCGCGTCAGTAGGTCACGGACATTGCCCTGGCGGCCCGACAACGCTCCATTGAAGTTGTGGATGATGTCACCAATCTGACCCAAACCTCCCCCATTTACCACCGCTGATATGGAGGCCATTGTCTCTTCTGTCGATGGGAAGGTCGACGATCGATCGAGCGGAATGGTCGTGCCAGGGTTGAGCCGACCGGTCGGTGCCTGCCCCAGTGGCGGCTCAAGTGCTACATGCATGGAGCCGAGTAAGCTGGTTTGTCCGATGCTCGCTAGCGCATTGGCTGGCACCGCGACGTCGGACTTAATCGATAGTTCGACATTGACGTGCCAATTGGAAAAGGTCATTCGACCAACGCTTCCGACGACGACATCGTCGAGCATTACCGGCGAATTCGATTCCAAGGTACCGATATTGGCGAACTGGACGTTATAGAGGTCAGCTCCTGGCCCTCTGCCGACCGCACCGGGCAGCGGTAGGGAGTTCAAGCCCCGGAATCCGCATCCCGACGCCAACAAGGCGACGATAGCGGCCGCTATGGTTAGCGATCGCAGATGGCGCATGCGCGAGGTGATCATGGCGATGTCCCTTCGGCGGGAAGGAGCAACTGTGGAAGCGTGGGCGATCCCGTCTGCGGCGTCGAGGCGATTCGTGGCGGTGCCGGAATCGGGGCACCTGGGAACAACGCCGGGGATGGGATCGCTGCCAAGTGGTCCGGGGGGCTCGGTCTCGGCGCGGGAGAAGGGTCGACTCCAGGCGCTGGGAACGGGTTTTCCGCAAAGCCCGTGTAGGCAGAGACGGATGGTGGTTGCTCCGCTGGTCCTGGCAGAGGGCCAACGCCCCCCGGCGCGAGTTTCGGATCACTGTAGATCACGTTGTCTGGGGATTTCGTCAGGTACGGGTTGAAGGGGATTGGCAGATAGTTGAAGTTCGGCAATCGCAGCGCGGGGCCGAGATACTGATTGCATAGCTTGCTGGTTACCGGAGCGGTTACGTTAGCGACCGCCCCGATCGCGCCGCAGATGAAGCCCCTCGGATCACTGAAGTTGTTCATGACGAACGAGCCGACCTGGGTCCCGGTCTCCGGGTTGTAGATGTTGTAGGCGTTTGCGATTGCGTTGGGCGTTACGTGGAGGACATTTTCAAGATCCGCCTGATGGTCGACTAGGGTTTGGGTGACGTTGGCCAACCGCTGGACTTGCTCGACGGTCTGGTCCCGGCTGCCGGCGACGAAGCGCTGTATGTCACTCACCGCTATGGACAAATCCGCCAGGGCCGCATCCAGGCCTGAACGGTCGTCGTTGAGGACGCTAGCTAGCGTGGCGAAGCGGTTTTGAAACTGGACAATTTGCTCGCTGCTGTCGCGTAGCGTGGTGACGAAAATCTGTAGGTTCTTGATGATCTCGACGACGTTCCCGCTACCGTTTGCCAGAATGCGGCCGACTCCGGAGAGTTCGGCGAGCATATTCCGCAACTTCTCACCATTGCCGTGCATCGCGCTGGCGGCGCTGTCGATGAATCTGGAGACGGACGTATCAGATGTGCCGATTGCAGGACCGAGATCGGTTGCCAACTTTGTCAATTGAGTCTTCACTTCGTCCCACTCGACGGGTGATGCGGTTCTCTCAGCGGGAATCACAGCGCCATCGCCCAGAGCCGGCCCACTTGAGCTGTAGGCGGGCGCTAGCTGCACATAGCGTGCCGAGATCAAGTTCTGAGCAACGATCACCGCTTTGGCATCAGCAGGAATCGGAATATCACCGTCAACATGAAGCCTCATCATCACTTGTGCGCCGGCAGGTTCAATGGCTGCGATTCGCCCTACCTTGACACCCAGTACTCGGACATCGTCCCCCGGGTAGATACCTGTAGCGCTCGTGAAGTAGGCAGTGATCAGCTTCGGCGCAAAGAACGTCTGACGGACAATCAAAGTTGATCCGGCAGCCAGCAGCACAGCCAACCCCGCGGCGAGCAGATACACGGCTGAACGTCGTCGACGAATATTCACCGCGATCCTCCAGGAATTCCATTACGCGGCCAGGGCAGTTCAGCACGCGGTCCAGCGTTGTCGGGTGGTTGACCGGCATTGACGCCCCGGCGAAGCCCAAACGCATAGTCGAAGAATGGTTGCAGGAATTGAGCTGGCACCATATTGGGTATATATGCGTTGTAGTAGAACCCGTTGGCGACGGTCTCCCCCTGTGTGACTTGGAATTTCGCTAATCCCGGGAGCGCCTTGGCGATGTTGTCGCGGTTCTTCTCCAGCATCGCGGTCACCGAATTGAGCCTCTCAAGTGCCGGGGCGAGGTCATTTTCGTTGTCGGAAACTAAGCCGGACAGTTGACGGCTCACCGCCGAAATGCCGGTTAGCAGCCCGACTATTGCCTCGCGTCGATCGTTCAGTACCGCCACCAGATCATTTGCGTTGAGGATGATGCTGTTTAGCTGCTGACTGCGATCGGCCAGCACCCCGGTGACCTGTGAAGTGCTCTTGAACAACTCCTGAAGAGTTGCGTTACGACTATTGAGCGACCGTGATAGCCGGGTTAGGCCCTCGAATGTCGGGCCCAGTTGTGGTGCGATTCTATCGATGGTTTCCGACAGGGTGTCCAGCGCCTTGTTGATTGTCTGTGTGTCGGTTCCAGCGGTGTTGGTGGTGAAATCGCCTACCGCATCGGTCAACGAGTAGGGCGCCGAGGTGCGTGAAGCCGGGATGATGTCGAATGGCCGCAGTGCCCCGCTGCCAGCCGACTCCAGGGTCACCACACGCTGGCCCAAGAGGGTTCCGGTTCGGATGTGGGCGGTACTCTCCGAGCCAAGTCGCGCCTTACCGTCAACGAGGAAGGTGACCAGCACCTGTCCGTGTCTTAGCGAGATATCAGATACCGCACCGACTTTCATTCCGGACATTCTGACCTCGTTGCCGGGCAGCAACCCGCCGGCCTCGACGAACAACGCTTGATACCGAATTGCGGTCGCCCATAGCCATAGCCTCTGAGGTTGTAGGCCGATGGCGACGACGAGTGCGATCAATACGATGCCAATGATTCCCGACCGTAAGTGGCCGAATCCGCGATACTTGAGCATTAGGGTTCGGCGCACCGCCCATCTTGTTGCTTGATCCACGGGATGACCACGGTACGACCTTGCAGATCACTAAGGCGCAGCGAGAGTTCGCAGATGTAGTAGTTCAGCCAGCTTCCGTACGCCCCTAGCCGCACCAGCTTTCGGTAATTGTGGGGTGCCTTCACGAGTGCGGAATCGAGGAGGTCTTTATCCTTATCCAGGAGCGGGGCGAGTCTGCCAAGTTCGTCGACTGTGGCCGCCAACGGGGCTCGAGAATCGTCGAGAAGGCTAGCGACAGAAGCTGTCCCAGTACTCAATGAGTCGATCGCAGCACCGATGGGATCTCTGTCGTCAGCCAGCCCATGAACGAGTTGCTCGAACCTATTGATTGTTTCGCTGAATTTGTTCCCATCTTTGGCCAGCGCCGCCATTACCTTATTGAGATTGTCAATGAGGTCCTGCACCGTCTGATTGTTGTTCGCCAGATCGTTCGAGAACGAAGCAGTCGCAGAGAGCACAGAACTCACCGTGCCGCCTTGGCCCTGAAAGATCTGGAGCAAGGACGCTGTCAAGGCGTTGACGTCGTGCGGATTGAGGCCAGAGATGACCGGTCGCAGACCACTCAAAAGCTGATCGAGGTCCAGCGCCGGTAATGTGCGATCGACAGGAATCTGCGAACCGGCGGCCATGAACTCTACGGCGCCTGGGGCGTCTAGTAATTCGAGAAAGCGGTCCCCTACGAGGTTCAGGTATCGAACCGCAGCCTTGCTGCTCTTGCTAAGAAGTACGTGACGGTCAGCATCGAACCTGACAACGACAGTGCTATCGGGACGCATGGTCAGACCTGTCACTGTACCGACGCGGAGCCCGGCGGCACGGACCGAATCGCCAGCCTTTAAGCCCGATACATCGGCGAAAATCGCGGAGTAGCCGTTGGTGGGGCCCGTTCTGTACTGCGCGAAGATGGCGAACAGCATTGCGGTCAGCAATACCATCACCGCGGCAAATACGCCGAATTTCAGGCCGATCCATGATCGCGATCTCATCCCGGCTCTCCCGTCTGGGCCGTGTTTCGCGGCGGACCATGGAGTGGACCGAACAACCACTGCTTCAGGCCGTCCGAATTCAATAGGATGCCTTGGTTCCCGTACTGGGCCGGGTTCACCCCGGAGTCGGTCACCACAAACGGTGGGCGGACCCCCATAGGCACGACGGGTAGATTTGCGCACTGAGGACCGCCCGTAGCAGCGACCTTCGGAAGATCAGCGGGGTAGCGGTATCGTTCTAGGCCCAGCATGAAGCCTGTGGTGATCATCACGCCCGGTTCCGGTGAAGGTGGCAGTGCCGCAACGTGTTCTAGCGCATCTAATCCACATGTCAGGGCTGCGTTATATCGGTTTGTCAGGTCAGTTGTCGGCACCAGCAGGTGAAGCACATCTGTTAGCCCCTGCCGATTGCTTCCGATGACTTCATTGCCGATTTCGGCAAAACCCGTAACACTGAGCAGCGCCGCATCGAGGTCAGCCTGCTCCTCGACGATCGTCTTGCTGATAGCCGTTGCGTTGTCGACCGTCTTGACAAGGTCGGTGGAAACATCGGCATACGTATTGATCGCAATGGAAGCGCTAGCGAAGTCGTCATTGAGATTATGCATGCTTGGCTCGAGCGCAGCCAAAAAGCTATCAAAGTTCGTGAGTGCCTTGCCTAGTTCATCGCCGCGACCATTGAAGGCGGTCGAAATTGCGCCCAGCGTGGCATTGAGCTTTTCAGGCTGAATCTTTGCGAGTACGGATCGCAGCTGCTCGAACAACGTATTGAATTCGACGGTCACGCGATCCGCAGTTAGGACCTGCCCCGGCCTCAGAGTCTCGATCGACGGTTGTCCGGGTGGTACCAGGTCCACAGACTTCGCTCCGAAGACAGTCGCGGAGGCGATGTCGACGCGGACATTGGCGGGAATCTCTGTGAGCTGGGCGGGGTCTATTTCGAGATGGAGGATGGCCGATCCGTCACCGCTCGTATCGATGGAAGCCACCCGCCCCACCTGCACTCCCAGTAGCTTTACTTTCGCACCAGGATCCATCACCAGCCCGGCTCGCTGCGACTGCACCGTCAAAGGCGCGGTGCTGGTGAAGCTACCTTGGGATATCCCGCCCACCATCAACACCGCTACCGCCGCGACCATGATCGTGGCCAGACCGGCTAGTGGACGGACGGCGCGTCTCATCGACAGGCCGCATCGGCCCCGCGGCCCCCGGCGTCCATACCGACGATGTACTTCATTTCGAAGAGATTCGGCGTATGCACGCACCGCAGCATACTAAATAGTTGACTCAGTTCCCTATACTTGACGAAAATCGGGTGAGGATCGTTTCGGCTCGTGTCCCCGCTTCCTGCAGAACGCTTGTTCGGACCCATCCACGCCGGCAGAGACGCAGTTGCTCGAGGATCGCCCCTCCCCAAACAAGGACAACCTCGATAACCGGAAGAGGGTCCGGTTAGGGATGATTCTGGCTTCCACCAGATATTGTGCAACCCCCGACCATCGCTCGGTGACACCGTCAAAGTAGTTGCGATGTGGAGCTATCCGCCGAAGCCCCGGTCCTAGACACCTCGACCGTCAACGGCAGTCGACACTGTATTGACCTTCACCAAAGCTGGGCCCCCCAGACCGCATTTCGGTTCGGCCTCGCGCACGGAGTGACACCACACCCCCTCGCCGAGCTCTGGCGGAATACGCTTGCGCCGATACCGAATACAGTTGACTAGGTCTTCTACGTACGGTTAACTCGGTAGGCAATATCCCGACCCTTGAAGAGGTGCTGTGACACAGACGGAAATGCTGACGGCCGCTGACGCGCGCCCGGTGCCGGCGCCCGACGATGTCACCCGCTTCTACTGGGATGCGGCCGCCGGCGGGCGCATGAAATTACAGCGCTGCCGTGCGTGCAGCAAGATGCAATACCCCCCGGAGATCTGCTGCGTGCACTGCCAGGCAGAAGAGCTCGAGATCGCCGAGGTTACCGGCCGAGGCGCGATTTACTCCTACTCTGTGGTAGACCGCCCACTACACGCGGGCTTCGTCGATGCACTTCCCTATGTGGTGGTGCTGGTCGAACTGGAAGACCAGCCCGGCCTTCGGATCTTGGCCAACCTGGTCGATGTGCCAGCCGGAGCGGCGTTGTCATGTGGGTTGCCGGTCGAAGTCGTATTCGAACGCCGAGGAGCGCTCACCTTGCCGCAGTTTCGCCTAGCGGGTGCCGCATCGTGAGCACCCTGGCACGGGAGGTCGCGATCGTCGGCGTCGGTTATTCGCCGCTTAGCCGTACCGGTGAACCCAATCCCAACGCGCTGGCCTTAACTGCTGCGAAGGATGCGCTGTCTGATGCTGGTCTGCCGAGCGCTGCCGTGGACGGCATCTTCGAGTACAAGTTCGGTCCCGAATCCCCGGGCGCACAGGACATGGCACGTCTGCTCGGCGTATCCGACCTTGCTGCCTTCGCCGACATCTTCCCCACCGGTCCCTCTGGTGTGGCCGGCGCACTGGCCGGCGTGATGGCAGTGGCATCGGGCGCCTGCGAGACCGCGCTCGTATTCCGATGTCTCACCCGAGCAGCGGGCCACCAAGGGGGCGTGGCAAGCGGCCCGGAGGCGGTGTCGGGACGTGATCAGTTCCTCACACCGTACGGCTACCTGGGTGGCATTCTAGTTCTCCTCGGCCTGAAGAAGCAGCGCTGGATGGCCGAATATGGCCGTCCCGAAGAAGATTTCGGGCATATTGCCGTCAATGCGCGGCGGTGGTCGGCGCTCAACCCGCGCGCAGTGATGCGCGAAGAAATGACGATGGACGACTACCTGTCCTCGCGTATGGTCGCTAATCCGCTACGCGTGTTCGATTGCGATTATCCGGTCAACGGGGCAGTGGCCACTGTGATCACGACCGCCGAGCGGGCTGCGGACCTGCGTCAACGCCCAGTGCTCGTCGACGCTATGAGTTATGGCACCGGTCGAGGCGCGGATTGGTTGTTCCACACCGATTTCCTCTACGGCGGATCGATCGACTGTGCGAAGCGCTTGTGGCAGCGGTCTTCCGTCACCGTCGCAGACGTCGATGTCGCTCAAATTTACGATGGCTTCACGCCTGTGACCGTCGCCTGGATCGAGGCCCTTGGCGCATGTGGATTGGGCGAGTTCGGCGACTGGGTGGGCGACGGAAGTCGCCTTGGCCCGGGAGGCGACTTCCCGCTCAACACTGCAGGCGGACAACTCTCCGAGGGTCGGTTGCACGGCATCGGTTTCCTCAACGAAGCGGTTCTCCAACTACGGGGACAGTGCCAAACGCGACAGGTTTCCGATGCACAGGTCGCTGTCGTGACGAGCGGTGTGTATCCGCAGTGCGGTGCGATGGTGTTGACTGCGGTATGAGCAAGAAATCCGACACGACCGAGAAACGCGGCGCCCCCCCTGTGCGAAACGGCAACGCGGAGGTGATCTGGCGTGCGATGCCCCGCCGAAACACCCAGAAAGTCTCGCACCTGCTGGCATCGGACCTTCGCCGTCAAATCCTCAACGGCCAACTAGCCGCAGACCAGCGGCTACCCTCTGAAGCCGAACTTACCGAGAGCTTACAGGTTTCCCGAGAGACGCTACGCGAGGCTCTGCGCATCCTCGAGTCGCAACAGTTCGTCGAGATCAGACGCGGCCGCGGGGGCGGCGCGGTCGTTCGTCGCCCCGGTTTGGAGGCGGTGCGCCGATATGTGGCCCTGCTGCTGCAATTGCGCAAGACCACGCTTGCACATCTCGAGGAAGCTCGATCAGTGGTCGAACCTCCCGCCGCCGAGCAGGTTGCGATCCGCGCCGGCTACAAAGATCTGGATATCCTCGTAGACCTGCACGACGCTGAACGCGCCGCCGAAGGCGATCCGCTTGCCTTCGTCACTGCGATGTCAAAGTTCGACCAAGCAATGACCGAATTTTCTGGGAACCAGACTCTCGCAATCATTGCTGGCGTATTCCGCGACATCTACGCCGGCCAGGTGTACTCGGCGATCGGCAGTGATGATGCTGCGGCGGCGGAGCGAATAGCCCGACGCGTGGTCGTAGGCCATAGTGCTTTTCTCAACGCCGCCCGCCGCCGGGACGGAGCGCTGGCGCGCAAGACTTGGACCGACTATCTCTACACCACAAGCCGCACAATTGTGAGCCGCAACCTCAGCCGCCAACCCATCGACATCGCACCTCTTTGGCGCGCCCAGGCCACTCAGGCCGGTGGAGAAGCGACGCCGCGCCGATCATTGATCGTCGCTGCGGAGATTCGCGCCCGAATGGCCGAGGGGCAACTCACCGAGGGCGACCGGCTACCTCCGATGACTGATCTCGCCGACGAGTTCAGCATCTCCAGGCCGACGCTGCGCGAGGCACTGCGCATTCTGGAGATGGAGTTCCTGCTCGACCTTCGTACAGGGGATCGAGGCGGAGCCACCATCCACACTCCTTCCACACGTGTGGCGGCCCAGCTGGCTGGCATCATCCTGGAGGCGCGCGGAACGACGTTCGCCGACTTCTACCGGGCTCTGCGGCTGATCAACCCGAGCATCATGGGCCTGAGCGCATCCCGGATCAACTCAAGACAGCTTGCCGCACTCACCAACACAGAAGCCAACCTGGCCGCCTCCACCGAGGACACAGCGCAGTTCATCACGACGTGGTGGAAGGCAGAGAATTTAGCGTATTCCGCGGTCAGGAACCCTGCCCTCACAGTGATCGCCGAGATACTTCAATGGGTTCGCGTCGGGGTTGAACCAGCCATTGTCGCGGATGCCAAAGGACTGCCGTGGGTGAGCAAAACGAATGCCAAAGCGCGCGACCATTTTTCAAAGTTCGTATCGGCCGCCAAAAGGCACGACGCCGCGGGTGCCACGCAGGCTTGGTCAGATTCACTGAAGGCCACCGCAGCTTGGTACGACGAGGAATCGGAGTTCGGCGAACGACTGATGCTCGACCTGATGGGCTAATCAAGCGCACTGCAGCCTAGACGCGTTGACTTCGCTGATGTTAGGAGGACATATGAACGATACAGTCTTGAGCCCGAATGAGATGACCGATCACGTTATCGCGTCGTGTCTACGGGCAACCGTGACTGCGGTGCATGAGGGCCCCGGTGAGTGGAGCAGCAGCACCCAGTCGGTAAAGCATTTGCACTCCGCGTCGGTCGCGACCCCGAGGACTGTCTGATGAAGCTGCGTAACAAGGTCGTCGTCATCACCGGCTCTGGGGGCGGCATCGGTGAAGCGTGCGCACGGCGTTTCGTATCAGAAGGCGCGAAAGTGGTTGTCACCGATATCAATTGCGACGCAGTCACCCGCGTCGCTGATTCGATCGGCTGCGTCGGCCTCGCCGGAGACATCTCCGAAGAAGACACCGTCTGCGCGGTTGCTAAGCTGGCCCGCGACACATACGGAGAGATCGATATCTGGTTCAGCAACGCCGGCTATGCTGGGCCGCCGTTGTCCGGCGACATTTCCGACGACCACCTGTGGGACCTCAGCTGGCGGCTTCATGTGATGTCACACGTGTACGCGGTCCGCCAAGTGTTACCGTCGATGCTCGAACGCCGCGAGGGCTTCCTGCTCCAAACGGCATCGGTCGTCGCGCTGGCAACACATCCCGACAAGGCCGCCTACGCCGTCACGAAGCACGCGGCGCTCGCCTTCTCTGAGTGGCTTGCGATGACCTATAAAGCTAGAGGAATCAAAGTCGCGTGCTTCTGTCCCGGTCCTATGCTCACCCCCATGCTCTTTGCCGACGGGATACCAGCCGACCACCCGATTCTGCAGAATGCCGCCACCCCGGAAGAGGTAGCCAACCGACTGGTCGGAGCGATCGAAGCCGAGGAGTTCCTCATCCTCGATTCCTCCATCGGCATCGACTCGCTAACGGCAAAGGCCACGAATTACCAGGGTTGGATTGGCGATATGAGCGCGCTGATAAACGGTTGATCTGCTGGCCGACTCAAATTCCTGGACTGCAACAAGCGGGCGGAACCGCTTGCAGCGCAGAATTGCAGGGAAGCATCCACGATGTGAGTCTGAATCTCGCAGCCGGTGAACGTGACACAAGCGCAAGCCGAGGCTTTTGTCCTGGGACACTCGAGGGATAACTTATATCAGTATCGAAACCTCAACTCGCCGAGACTTCGATCACCGTGGCCGAACCCATTCCCCCACCGACGCACATGGCCGCGACCCCGATGCCGCCGCCTCGACGGCGTAGATCATGAATCAAGGTGACAAGCATTCGCGCGCCCGTGGCCGCCACCGGATGGCCAAGCGAGCAGCCACTGCCGCTGACATTGACGCGATCGGGATCAATATCGAGCAACTTGATCGTGGCCACGCACATCGAGGCGAACGCTTCGTTGATCTCAAAGAGATCGATATCTGAAAGGGAAAGACCAGCGCGCCTCAGCGCTTTCGGGATGGCGTAGACGGGTGCCAACCCGGTATCTGCGGGGTCCACGCCGACCGAGGCCCATGCGCGCACGGTGGCCAATGCTGGCAGACCAAGCTGCTCATCGGCGATGGCCAAAATTGCTCCGGCATCATTACCCCCGCTCGCGTTGCCGGCTGTGATCGAGAAGCCGTCGATCTCTGGGTGCAGCGGCTTCAGCGCAGCCAGTTTCTCCATGGTCGTATCGCGACGCGGATGTTCGTCCACCGAGAACAAGCCGTGCGGAGTGTCGATGGGTACGATCTCCGCTGCGAACCGCCCCTCGTCGATGGCTGCGACAGCGTTGCGGTGCGACCGCAGGGCCCAAGCATCCATTTCCTCACGGCTCACACCCGCCCTGACCGCCGCATTCCATCCGACTGTGATCGACATGTCCATGTTCGGCGCATCGGGTTGGTTGGGATGGGTGGGTGGATACCAGGCCACCCAATCATCAGCTGTGGGGATCATCGTTCTAGGTGCCGTCGACGCAGAGTTGACACCACCGGCCAAGATCAGCTGGTCCATACCGGCGCGCACGCTTGCGACCGCAGACTGAACCGCGGCGAGACCCGCTGCGCAGTGGCGGTTGACGGCTAAGCCAGGCACCAAGGTCAAGCCGGATTCAATGGCTGCGTGACGGGCCACCACACCGCCGCCGTGCAAGCCCTCGCCGAGGATTACATCGTCGATCTGGATGGAATCCAGCGCTGCCGCAGCATTGGCAACGACGTGATGCGCCAATTGATAGATGGTGGTGCTCCGTAGCGCACCCTTGAATGCGGTACCGATCGGCGTTCGGAGGGCGGATACGATAACAGCTTCAGCCACAGGCACTTCCATTCTTTTCGATCTAGTTGTCGGCGGATTCGGGTTTCCGATTCCCGTCCTCGCAAGACCATGCGTCCCGAATCGCCGTCAGGCCCGGCATAGGCCAGGGACCTCTACCTCCAGCCGTCCTCACGAGGTCGCGCCCCCGGGAATCCTGAACTCGAAATTCCTATCGATGGTTGGTGGTGATACACCTTCGTGGTTGGTGATGGGACGCCACATCAGAGTGTGCGGAAGAGCCCGCCGTCGACCAAGATCTGGGCGCCGTTGATGTAGCTGGCCGCCTCGCTCGCCAGAAACACGCAGAGGCCGGCCAGGTCCTCGGGCACGCCGATGCGCTTCATCGGATTCGCCGCGGCCGCCAAGGCTTGGTTCTCCGGTCCCCACGACTGGGACATCACGGTGTCGAAAGCACCCGGCATCACCAGGTTCGCCCGGACGCTGGGCGCCCAAGCTCCGGCAAGCGCCAACGTAAGCGCGTTCAGCCCCGCCTTGGCCATCGCGTAGGGTAGGTCGGTGTGATCGGGGCGTAGCGTTCCCGCTGAGGTTACATTGATGATCGATCCACCGCCGCCCTCAGCCATCCGCGTACCGAAAAGGGCGGACAGCCGAAAAGGCCCACGCGCATTGACGGCGTGAACTTTGTCATAGAGCTCCTGGGTGACTGAGGGTAGGTCCTCGTAGACGGGTGAGACTCCCGCGTTGTTCACGAGCACATCGCAGCGCCCGAACTTCTCGTAGACTGCGTCGAGCAATGCTTCGCAGTCGTCCCACCTACCCACATGGCAGCCAACCGGCATCACACGCCGGCCGCTGGCAGCCTCGATTTCGGCAGCCGTTGCCTTGCAACTGTCCAACTTGCGGCTTGCGACAACGACATCGGCTCCCGATAGCGCGAATCCCTCCGATATGGCACGTCCGATTCCCCGACTCCCACCGGTGACAACGGCGACCTTGCCCGTTAGATCCAATAGCTCTGCCGGTGCTTTCATCGGCGAGAGCCGCCGCCCGCGGCGTCCAACTCGCCGCCACTATGCCGAGGGCGCGAGACGTCGAAACCGTCCGGCGCAGCAGCCATCTCATCAAATATCGTCACATGATTAGCGACTCCGACCTCAGCCGACGGAGTTGGTTCGCCACGCCCGCTACTCACCACTACGATCATCGGAACAGCTAACCTTAAATGATCACACCGAGTCAACTGTTATACGCCATCTCATAGGCCTCGTGAGCACTCTTCGTCACGCAGCAGCCGATCGGCTCGTCGATCTATCAAAAATATCTCCGCAGACATTCGGCCATCATGAGGCGCCGCAACGACGAGCCACCTGATCGGGGAGATATCAACTCCGAGATTGATTGAGCTTCAGTAGCCCGGAGGCGTCGCCGAGCCGCCGGGGCAATCGAGGTTCGATCCATCACGCCGATCACCAAAGCTGCGGTGCGGGCGTGTCTATTTCCAGCGGGCGAACGTAAGAGAGATCACGCGTGTCCCGGGTGCCTTTGGAGTAACCCTGATCGAGGAAGGACTGTTCCGTCAGTGCAGACGCATCCGCAGTGATCATCAGCTCGACGCTGCAGCGCCGCACCAGTATTCGCCATACACCATCTCGCTTCTCCAGCCGATCGAGATAACGACCATTGATAAGCCGCGCTGTAGCGTTGTCGCGGTTGAGCAAGGTCACCATCACGTAACTCTCGGCGTGCGCGGTGTTGCCGTCAATCTCCACAGTATGCGTCGTGATGTTGTGCAAATGGTTCTGTGATCCAGCCGCGTGCGCGGGATTGATCCAAAGTGCGTAATTCGGACCGGGATTGATCACATGGCCGTGCTCGTCAAACCCGTCTTCATGGTAGGCATCTGTGATGATCTGTGTGTCGTGGCGGTCATGCCCCCTAGCATGGGAGCAGATGCAATCGAGAATCGCCTGGCGGTCCATCAGGTAATTCATATTCATCTGCAACTCTCGCAATTCGGGAGAGGTCACTTGGAGCTCCTTTGCTTATCGTTTGAACTGGCATCACGGCACTAGCCCCTTGGGCCACCGTTTATCCAAAGGGTTTGGCCCGAGCAATAGCTGGCGGCGTCAGAGGCGAAAAACAGAACGGCGTAGCCAATCTCGTGGGGTTCGCCGAGTCGGACCATGCCGTTGCCGGCAGCCAAGGAGGTTTCCTCGATCCCGTGCTTCTTAGCATCCTCGAGCAACAGCTCGGTTCGGACGGCACCACACGCCACCCCGTTGACGCGGATTCCCGACGGCGTCCACGCCGCGGCCATAGACATCGTCAAGTTGTTGACGGCAGCCTTGGAAGCACCGTATGGCGCCCCCATCGGGAAGGCGAAGAACGAAGAACCCGACGATATGTTGACGATCGCGCCTCTTCCTTGTGTTCGCATCGGATTCGCCGCGAATCGCGAGAGAAACCACACGCTTCCGATGTTCAGATCGATCACCTGGTGCCACTCCTCTGGCGTCCAGTCACTGATCGGCTTAGTCACCGCCCCGCCGGCATTATTGACAAGAATGTCGAGCCGCCCAAAAACGGCAACGGTCTGACGTACCAAGTTCTCACAGTCAGCGACATCGGTGACGTCGGTCGGGACGACCACCGCTCGACGCCCCAACGCCTCTACTTCACCCGCGGTGCTCTCGAGCGGCTCACGGCGACGCCCCGCGAGGACAACATCTGCGCCATGTTCGGCCAGAACCAGTGCAATTCCACGCCCGATGCCCGTGCCGCCTCCGGTGACGATAGCCACTTGGCCGTTCAACAAGAACCTACTCACCCCACCGCTCCTTCGCCCACACCGAGGATCCGTCCCGGCGCACCGGCCAACTTGCGTTCATGCACTTCGAATTATTGGACGTTCGTATAGCATATCTGGTAGAACTCGAAACATGGTTGATATCTGGGTTATTCATGCATCGCGCTTCTCCTACGGGGGGATACCTTGCTTCATGGGTCCACGCGAGCGCGCGTTCGGGTCATATGATTGTTCAGGCTGATATGGACCTCCGCGAAGCCCTCTATACGACTCGGGCCATGCGTCGTATCACGGGCGAGCCGATCTCAGTCGAAATACAGGCCCGCATATTGGATGCCGCAGTTCGTGCCCCCACTGCTGGCAACACCCAGACGTGGCGGTTCATGCTTGTCGACGACCCAAACAAGAAAGCGCGGCTGGGTGAAATCTACCGCGAGTGTATGGATACTTTCGGCCGCGCCCACTACGGTGCCCGTACTGCGGCTGCCGAGGCGAATCCGAAAGACCCAGCGAACCAACGTCATTTGCGAATCATGCGCTCCTCCGATTGGCTTGCAGAGAATTTCGACAAGTACCTACTGCTGTTCGCGTTCGGAACTGACGATCTGTATTCACTGTTGCCCGCACTCTGGAGTGCCCAATTGGCCGCCCGAGGCGAAGGAGTCGGCAGTACGCTGACCCGCATGCTGACCGCGCGCTCTAATGCTGTCTTCGAAGTGCTAGGTGTGCCCGCAGACGAAGGTTGGCAGATGGCTGCCTGCGTTGCGTTCGGCTGGCCCACCGGACGTTGGGGTAGAGCGGAGCGCGTAGCCGTTGAAGAGGTAAGTTATCAGGATTCCTGGGGCAACCCCCTCGGCTTTTCAGTCAATGGGCCACTCTGGCCATGATTCGCGCGCAACTCCACTCGCGCACGAAATCTGAACGGTCCGGCAAAACCGGCGGTCGGTCCGGCGGTAGCAACGATGACCAATTCATCGTCGGATCGTCATCGAATGACGGAAATTCGGTGCACGATACGTATCGATCGTGACTTGTGCGATCTCTCCATCGGGCGTCAGGTAGGTGCGGTGTTTCTTGAGCGCTGGCATTCCCGATGGCACGTTCTTCGCCTGCTCTCTTAGGTCCGGTGGGGTCAAAATCGCTGTGATCTCCTCTCGGATCTCGAAAATACTCACTTGATAGAAGTCCTCGATCAACGAGCAGATTGAGCTGGCGCCATATTCCAGCCGTGACCGTATGGCGGCGAAAGAACGATTTACATAGGATTCCATCCGCGAAGTAGGGGACTCCTGTCCTTGTGTCATGTAGAACGCCCGTACGCACAACCATTCCTGTCCGGTGCGCAGGCCGGTCCATTCAGAAAGCTCGGCGTCGATGATCACGAGCTCGACAGAATCAAGCTCTCGCCGATAACCCCCAGATAGCGCATCGATGCCGTCGATGGTCCGTGTGTCGGGAGAGTGTGTATCCGGCTGGCGCACAACGGTCCACATTCCCCGCTCGGGAGCGGGCCGCACGAGCTTGTCTTCCCACAGCCTGCGAAGCGCAGCGCGCATGGCGAAGCGAGTCGCGGAATACCTTTGGCACAGTGTCAGTTCAGGAGGCAGCGGTGATCCCACCGGATAACATTCGGCAGCAATTTCACTACGCAAGCCCTGTTCGATCCTTGTGCGGTCGTCACTTTCAGCGTTACTAGACATCGGTTAAAGGAACTTCCTTCTCACTGGGAAGATCTAATCGGCGGAAAGTATCCTCAGCTCTGCCGGGTCCGTACCGTTGTGCCCTGGCAAGAGGACCGCGAGACCGCTAGGAACTGGGCCGTATTCTCGAAACGGCTCAGGAATGCGGTGCGACGCTGGGTGCCGATATGCAAATTGCAGATCAGTCAAGGCGCTTCCAGCGCACAGGGATGCGCCAGGTCGATCGTCACGTACGTCGACGCCTCGTGAGCGCTCTTCCGTGTCGATGACCTCATCTGTCGAACCGGCCGCCGAACCGACTATGCGTTGGAGGTCGGCTACCGATTGACTGAGGATTTGTGTCGTGTCAGCCTCCTGCCAGATCGCCACTACGGAGAGAATCCGATCATGGCACCGCGACCGTAGTCGCCATGAACACTGTCACCGTATTCGTTTCATCGGGGCGTTGCAAGAGACTATCCACGCAGCGAGGCGGACCTGATCAAGGCGCTAGTTTCCTCGTACGTTTCATCGGCGAAGGATCCTCGTGTACGTGCCGGAAGACCACGTGCATACAATTGCGCAACCACGGGTGACAAACTCGCAGAAAGGCCGCGATCGTGGCTCGCTAACTCCATGGAACGAATGTGAAAAACGGGGAACGAACAGTAGCCGACAAAACTCAGCCGGCGAAGGGGACGTCGCGGCGCTCCAGGCGACCTTCACTGAGCACCGAGGAGTTCTTAGACAAGGCGCTCGACCTCTTTCTTGAACAAGGTTTCGAGCGGACGAGCATCGACGCAATCACCGCTAGCGCCGGAATCGCGAAGCGGACGGTCTACTCGCGTTACGGTGACAAACAGTCGCTTTTCAAAGCCGCGTTACAGCGGGCGATTGAAGAGTGGATCGTACCGGTAGAACGACTGAGGCAAGCCGAATGCGACAGTTTGGAAGACAGCCTGCTTGCCATCGCCCAGATCCTTGTCGACAACATCCTGACCCCCGAAGGCCTCCGGCTGATCCAGCTTACGAATGCCGAATCGCACCACATGCCCGAAATCGGCGCCTTCAATGTACAGAAGGGCACGGAACCGACCATCGCGTATCTCGCCGACCTTTTCCGGCGCCACCTAGCCCCTGACGGCGCAACCCTTCCGGAGGCGGAGGATGCGGCGGAAGCTTTTCTTTACCTCGTTGTCGGCGGGCCAGCGAATTCGACAGCCTGGGGCGTGGAGAGCGACAAGGCTGCGATTGATCAACGCACGCGCTACAACGTACGCCTTTTTCTTCACGGCCTAATCACATCTTCGCAGACAAACTCGCACTCCACTGGGGAAGTCGCGTCCCTGGAGGACGAGAATCTGCGACTGAAGAGGCTTTTGGCCGAGGCCTTGATCAAACTGGATCGTGCGCGAGAAGACCGACCGTTGTGCTCGCGATGTGCAAATACCCTGTCGGAACCCGATACCGCATAAGCCACGCAACATCTCGGCTGCTGCTCTCGAATGTGATTCAGCTCGCGCAGACATGAGTGTTGGTAGCGCAGCGCGTGGTGGTCATCGACGTGCGGATCAGCTGACCCGGTCGGTGGATCACGATCGCGCAAAAACGGCAGCCGAGTGTCGACGCAGGATCGGACTGACGGCGCGGGCCGGCCCCACTAACAATCAACCCGAGCAAACGTCCTTGCCGGGCACAGCTAGCTCTTGAGCTTTGGCAGGACTTTGTCGGCAAAGAGTTTGGCCTGTTCATAAACCGCCTCATAGGGCAATCCGCCATAGCTGAAATTCGCCAGGATTTCGTAATCACCGACCAACGAAGCGCGGTTGAGGTGATAGTCGACGAGTTCCTCCGGTGTACCGATCATGTTGCCGCTGACGTAATCCCTATAGGCCTTATCAGGTCCTCCCGCCGCTTCAGCCATCTCGCCCATCATGGCATAGGTCGAATACGAAGGTAGATCCTTGAAGTGGGGACTCATAAATTCATAGTGGTTGGCCACGGTCTCGAACATACGGCTGAAATACTTGTCGCAGTAGTCCGTGACCCGCTGCTTGTCGTTGAAGCACAGCACGAAATCCGAGATTATGAACGGCGGCGGTGTAGTGCCGTGCAGCTGCGCGAAAGTCTTTCGGTAGTGCTCGATTTCTGGGATAGCCTTCCGCCAATCCCCCTGTGAGAATCGCAGAGTTTGAAGGCCGTAGTTCGCTGCAACCTCGACCGATGACGGCGACATCGAAACCATGACGGTTCGGTCCTTGAACGACTTGAACGGCCGCGGCCTGACTTCGGTGCGAGGGATCTTGTACCACTTGGTATCGGCTTCGACGATGCCCGTTTCAATACCCTCCATCACGATTAGCGCCGCTTCGTCGAACATCTCTCTGGAATCTTGCAATTCGACGTTGAAGGAACGGAATTCACGACGCGCTGCGCCGCGGCCCATCCCCAATATAAGCCGACCCTCGCTCAGCACGTCGAGTTCGATTGCTTGCTCGACAACTCGGAGGGGATTGTTCCATGGCAGGATCGAAGCCGCCGTGATCAGCTTGATAGTCGTGGTCTTCGCGGCCACGTAGGCCAACATCTGAAAGGGGTCCGGGCAAGCCGCATAGTCGGTGAAGTGATGTTCGACCGGCCCGACATAGTCAAAGCCCATTGCCTCGGCTTCGACGGCAAGTCTGGTTTCTTGCATGAACTTTTCAGCGTCCGAAATACCGTTCAGGTTCTGGTAGCCCAGATGCATCCCAACGCGCATGTGGGAGTTCCCTTCTCTTGTTGGATCAATGGGTTCGACTGTTTCACGCGCGTTACTGTCATCAAGGCCTAAGTTCCGCGGCGCGATCTACTTGCGAGCGCTCCGATCGCGACGACAATCACAAGACCTTCGCTGTTCGCAAGACACCGCAGGCCTTATCTCGTCAGATCGACCACGGCTTCTGCAGCGAACGCAGCACGTGCCTTCACGTTTCCGCCGTGCGTCTGTCACCTTACTCGTTTCATAAGCTCTCGACAATACTCGGCTGCCCAGTGTGTGTGCCGGTCACCTGGGCGTCACGCTGTTCGACCAGGTCATGCCTGGAAACTGACGTGCCATGGGAACTAATAGTTGACTAGGTCATGTTTTCTGCGTTTAACTGATTCGGACAAGCAGGTTCGCCGAGCTCAGGGGTGTCGAGGCATATTAGAAACGAGCAAGGTGCCGATGTCCTTCCACGAAGTCGGTTGGAACGCTCGGTCTTAGGAATGTTCCGTGCGGGCCGCGAGCCGATCCGTGACCATCGGCCCAGCTCTGGGAGGTTGAGGCGAGGTGAGGAAACCCAATTGTCGCTCGGTATCAGGCTTGTCCGCAGCGTCATGAGCTTCGAGCGGGTTACGGCGGGATTCACGCAATCGAGAGGATGACAGAAGGACGCGACAGGAGCATTAACCGGTCCAATCGCTCGACGAAGAGTTCATATCCGGTCCGCTAAAAAGAAGTGAGCGCTGGGAGGCGCACCCTTGCATCATCCGAAATATCCCAACATCTTTACCCCGATCAAGCTGGGTCCGATCGAGCTGGCGAACCGGTTCTATTCTTCGCCACACGCCGTACCGATGACTGCGGGCGCGGGCAAGCCGACAGACGACTACATCAACTACAACGTGGCGCGGGTGAATGGCGGCTGTTCACTCGTCATGGTGACCATGACGATGCATGTGCGCGGCAGAAGCTTTCAACCCTCCCCGTATCCAAAGGAGAACATTCCGGCGTTCCGAGCGCTGGCTGATGCCGTGCATGAAGCGGGCGGCAAGATTTTTGGCGAGCCCTGGTACTTCTGGGGAGCTACCGGCCAATGGCAGCCCTTCAGCCCACCGGCCCCTGCGCTCAGCCCCTCAGTATCACAATTTGGCATTTACGAGAAGGGGTTCTCCACTCGCGCGATGACGAAGCGCGAGATCCGGGCGATGCTTGATGCGTTTAGACAGTCGACGGCCAATCTACGCGAAGCGGGATTCGACGGCGTCATGGTTCATGCGTCTCATGGCGCGCTTGCCGAACAGTTCCTCTCGCCTTATTTCAACCGCCGCACGGACGAATGGGGCGGACCGCTGGAGAACCGCATGCGGTTCTTGCTTGAATCCCTAAGGGCGGCCGCCGAAGAGTCTGACGGCCGGATGGCTGTTGGGATGCGGCTCAATTGCGACGAACTCCTATCGGGAGGCTACGACACCAAAGAGTCGTATCAAATCCTGAAGACGGTATCGGATTCGGGACTTATCGACTACGTAGACCTAGATGTCGCCGTCGAGCCAAACCAACTTCATCTCGGGATGCCATCGGTATTCATCGAGCCACAAATCTATCGGCCCTACGTCGAATCCGTCCGAAGTGCCGCAGGAAGTGTTCCCGTGCTCAGCGTCCTGGGACGGCTCACCTCCATCGCCGATGCCGAAGCTGCCCTCGCTGCCAGCGTCTGTGACATGGTCGGCGCTGCGCGCGCATTGATCGCCGAGCCAAATTTGGTCAAGAACGCCTTGGATGGAGAGGAATCACGCAGCCGTACCTGCATTGCGTGCAATTGGTGTCTGGCAGCGGTCTATGAGAGCGCGATGAGTTGCACGATCAATCCCACCAGCTTTCGCGAACGAGTGTGGGGTGGCGATTCACTTCAGTTGGCGCCGCATCGCTCCAAGGTCATCGTTGTCGGCGCAGGACCGGCCGGCCTGGAAGCGGCGCGAGTAGCCGCACTCAAGGGACACGCCGTAACACTGATCGATGCTCGCGCCAGCATCGGCGGAGCCTTCGCACTCTGGGCGCGTCTACCGGGACGTGAATCGTACGGCACAGCCATTGAGTGGTGGGCCCGAGAACTCGAGCGTCTCGGCGTAGGGATCGAGCTCGGTGTGGCGGCTTCGGCAACTACTGTCCTCCAAGAGCATCCGGACGCAGTGATCCTGGCGACGGGTGCTCTCTACAGTCTCGGTGGCCGTGGCAGTTACCGTGACTTCGATATCCCGGGATTTGACCGGGACTTCGTGTATGTGCCCGAGCAGGTTCTTCTCGAAACAGCAACGCCGACAGGCAAAATTCTAGTGCTCGACAATGAAGGAATGCACACCGGCGTCGGAGTCGCGGAGCTACTCGCGAGGAGCGGAGCCGACGTCGAGATCTTCACCCCAGGATTCGCGCCTCTCTCGCCGCGAATCCATGGTGCCCAAGAGACCCGCCCCATCATGGAGCGATTGAGATCGGCTGGCGTAAAGATCTCGCCAACGTCCTACTTCGACTGCATCGGCGACCACGAAGTGACTGTGTCGGACGTGTATTCCAGCAAAGTCAGAGTGATCCGCGACGTCGATGCGGTGATCCTGTCGACCGCACGAGCTCCGGTGAATGCACTTGAAGCAGGGCTGGACGGCAAGGTGCAACAACTATTCGTCGTCGGTGACGCGCTCGCGGCGCGAGTATGGGCAACTGCCACCTTCGAAGGACATAAGTTTGCCCGGTACATAGGTGAGCCTGAAGCACCTAAATCAGTGTCTGATGCCTACTTTGATGCTGACGATCCGATATTCCAGCCCGTCGCAAGCGACACCCATAGGTCGGCACCGAGCGAGCCACGCCAATACCGATGAAACCGTTGAGAGAAGTGAAAAGATGACAGACCCCTCGCTTGTCGAATGCTCGGTTCGGCAACTGCATGCCAGATACGTCGACGCCGTCTGGCGAAAAGACGCGGAGACATTTCTCGACTGCTTCACCGAGGATGGCGAGTGGAAGATTGCCGGGATGCATCTTCGCGGCCACGCCGAGATCAGGAGCCAGTTCGACAAGTTCATGGCGCCCTGTGAGCGGATCCTGATGTCTTTCGGCACACCCCTCTTGGAAGTCGATCACAACACCGCGTCAAGCAGAACCCTCGTTACCGAATGCGTGAAGCACAGGGATGGAGAAGTGATTCGTACAGTCGGGCTCTACTATGACCGCTTTGTCGTACAGAACGACCGGTGGCGGTTCAAATGGCGCCATTGGAGTCTCTATTACTATGGGCCGCCGGACTTTTCAGGGCCTTTCCTCGACAGTCCTGAGTACGGCGCGCCACCGGGCATGCCGGCCCCTGACGAGCCGACGATCAGCCGCGCCCGCCACAAAGAGTGAGACTTGTAGAAGATGGCCACAAATCGGTTCCCGCGTGGTATGGCCCATAGTCGTTGTCGCTCTGCTCAACTGAGCGCGACACGAAAATTGCGCTTATCGAACGAAGCCTTCCTACTGGCAGGCGTGTTCAGCTCCTGCCAGCCTCCGACATTGGAAAGTTCATACGTCGACGAGGTAGAAAGCCGTCGGTTTCAAGCACCGCCGCGCCCGAAAGCAGAGGAAGTCCAATGAGCCGGTACCCGTTGATCGAGCGTACGTTGACCATAAACGGATGCACGTTGCGCAACCGAGTCGTGCGAACAGCCCATGGGACGCTGCTGGCGCATCTCACCGGAGGATACGTAAACGACCATCTTATCGACTATCACGTCGCCCGAGCTCGGGGCGGGGCCGCGCTTTCGATCCTCGATGTCGCAAGCGTCCACCCCAGCAGCACGGGCGCGATTCTGGGCTATCTGAAAGAAAACGACGACGGCTGGCGTCGGATGGCTGACGCCTGTCACGCCGAAGGCATGAAAGTCTTCCAACAGATCTTTCACAATGGGTCGACCACCCAGCGTCATCCTATTACTGGAGCACCCCCATGGTCGGCCTCCGGCGGGCCCGTGCCTGCAGGTCCCCAGCCCTCTATCCCGATGACCCAAACCATGATCGATGAGGTCGTTGCCTCCTTCGCAGAAGTAGCGCTGCGATGCAAGGAGGCGGGGCTCGACGGCGTCGAAGTCCACGGTGCACATGGATATCTTCTATACGAGTTTCTCTCTCCGCTGAGCAACCGGCGCAGCGACGATTACGGCGGCACCTTCGAGAACCGGATGCGGTTCATGCTCGAGGTACTAAGGGCGATCCGCACGGAGGTCGGTCCTGACTACCCATTGGGCATCAGGCTGTCGGCGGCTGAAACCGCGCCGGGAGGCTTGACTCCGGACGACATGATCAAGGTCGTCGGCCGCCTGGAAAACGCGAAAGTCATCGACTTTGTCGACTTCTCACTGGGGACCTATGCGGCCCCCCATAGGATAATTTCCGCGATGCATGAACCACCTGGCTATGAGATGCCGTGGGTCGAGCCAGTCGCGCGTAGCACGACGTTGCCTGTAATCGTCAACAGCCGATTCACGACACTGCGTGAGGTCGAAAATTTGCTTTCGGCCGGCTTCGCCGACATGGTCTCGATGGTCCGGGCTACCATCGCAGATCCGTTACTGATTTCAAAAAGTCTTGCGGGACAGGAAGATCAGGTGCGGCCGTGCATCGGATGCAGTCAAGAGTGCATCGGCGGCGTAAACTCACCGAAAAAGCGCGTAGGCTGCGTAGTAAACATCGACGCAGGGAAAGAGCGCGGCGCCGTTGCGGTCGATCGGGTGGACCGGCCGAGCCGAGTGATGGTTGTGGGTGGCGGACCGTCGGGCATGGAGGCGGCGCGCATCGCCAAACTGCGTGGACACGATGTCGTCCTGCATGAGTCGGCCGATGAATTGGGTGGCAATATCCGCTTCGTTCGGCGCGCACCGTTTCGTTCTGACATCGGCAAAATCATCGATTATCAAGCGCGTGAGCTCTTCCGGCTCGGGATCGACGTCCGTTTGAACTCGACCGTGGACCTGACCACCGTCAAATCGTGGAACGGTGACCACGTTATTGTCGCGACTGGCGCAGCCCCACGAAGAGATGGCCTGCAGCGGTTCAACCTTCAGCCAGTCCCAGGCGCACAGCTGCCGCACGTACGCGCGCCCGTCACGGTGCTCGCGGGCGGGGCGGACAACGCTAAGCGCGCCATCGTTTTCGACGATTTCGGTAACTACCAAGCGGTCGCAGTAGCTGAGTATCTGCTATCGCGGGGGGCAGAGGTTGCGCTAGTAAGCAGCTCCTATTCCATTGGCGAAGGTCTTGCCGCAGCGTTTGTCCAACGACCCACCGTTGAACGCCTCCGCAGCTACGCGAATTTCACATTCCTACCCGCACAGGTCATCGTCGAAATAGGTCCGACATATGTGCGGCTTCGTGAGATCGGTCGCGAGGTTGAACAGACCGCAGACGCTGACCTGGTCGTATTTTGCACCGCCGGAGAACCAAGGGTCGAACTACATAGCGCCCTGCAGGAAGCGGGCGTCGGCGCACAACTAACTGGCGACGCGGCTGGTGTGTTCGACCTCGGCTATGCGATTCACAGCGGACACCTCGCTGCCATGAGCGTGTCCCCGGCCGGCAATCCCGTTTCCGGCTCGATCTGAGCATGGGTACTCAGCTGTCACCATGCGGAGATAATCCGCGTGTCGCTTGCCCAGGAAGCCCATCAATGAGGGACTGGATGGGGACTTTGCTTGATGAGGGCGGCGCGGTGACTACTTTCGCGCCCGCGGTTGCCGGCGGACTCCAGCCGGCCATACGACAACCTGAACTCGCGAATATCGTGGTCGACAATCAAACCGCGAAGCGATATCCGTCAGCCGGGGGCAGCAGGAGACCTCGCTCCTCCGCGAACGTCGTATGGCGCTATAGGCGAGCGCGCCTACGAATAGCGCTGAATGACCGGCAAACTCAGCCGACCGGCGTCGGTACGTATCGAGAATCGCCACCGAGTGGTGTGCGGCAAACGCTGCCGTTCTCAGACGCAAGTCCCAATCCTGGTAAACGACTACTCATTTCCGCAGAGAAGAAGGATCCACGATGAGTGATCTCGAAAACCGAGATTTTTTCACTGACCCCTCACTGGTGGCCGATCCGTACCCGTATTACGACGCGATCCGGTCGTGCCCGATTCGCAAGGAACCGCATCACGACGTCGTACTGGTCTCGGGCTATGACGAGTTTCTCGCGGTCTCTCGCGATGATCGGGAGACCTTCTCGACTTGCACGGTGGTAAGCGGACCGTTCTCGGGATTGCCGCCAACCTCTGGACTCGACGACATCAGCGACCTGATCGAGCAGTACCGGGGCACGATGCCATTACACGAGTATTTTGCGTCCTTCGATCCACCCAGGCATACGAATCACCGTGCCCTGTTGTCTCGACTGCTGACGCCGAGGCGCTTGAAGGAAAACGAGGAATTCCTCTGGCGTCTGGCCGACCGCACCATCGATTCGTTCATCGATCGCCAACGCTGCGAATTGGTTGAAGACTTCGGTACACCCTTCACAATGCTCGCGATCGCCGACCTTCTCGGTGTCCCAGAGAGCGATCGGGGCCGGTTCACTCGGGCGCCTGAGTTGGTTGGTGATATCCAGGGTGCAACAGACAAATTCATTGGCGTGAAAGAAGAATGGTTCGTCGAGTATATCGAGGACCGTAGGAGGAACCCTCGTGACGACGTTCTGACGAAGCTCGCGCAGGCGACATTCCCCGACGGCTCGATCCCGGATGCCCTCGACGTCGCTCGCGTCGCGGTGTTCCTCTTCGCCGCCGGCCAGGGTACGACTGTTGATCTGCTTACGGTCGCACTGAGGGCCCTCGCAGAGGATCCACAGCTGCAACAGCGGTTGAGAGATGATCGGGCACTCATCGGACCGTTCATCGAGGAGATGTTGAGACTGGAGAGCCCGGTGAAGTCGAATTTCCGACTCGCACGTAAACCAACGTCGGTCGCCGACTTCGGACTCGACGCAGGTACACACGTGATGGTCATGGTTGGTGCCGCTAACAGAGATCCCCGCCAATTCGAGGCACCCAACGAACTTCGACTCGATCGGGCAAACATTCGCGAACATGTTGCATTCGGCCGCGGGATCCATGCCTGCCCGGGCGCGCCCCTGGCGCGAATCGAAGCACGAGTCAGTCTCGAACGACTGCTCGACCGGCTAGGTGACATCCGAGTTGATGAGTCGGCACATGGAACAAAAGACGCGCGTTCCTATGACTGGGAGGCGTCATGGCTGTTACGCCGTTTGAAAACACTACATCTGGAGTTCACCTCGATCGACTAGCACCGTCAGAAGGCGCGGGTGATGTCACCGCCTGTGCAACGCTGCGCCCAACGCGACAGCGAGCGTCAGATGCACCTAGAGAGCAATAAGCCGGGACGTACGTCCCTGCGGTTAAGGAGGAACTTATGACAGGTATCAGTGAACAACGCACGCCGAACGACCCGAAGGTCGTCATCGTCACCGGTGCAGCATCAGGAATCGGCGCTGCGACCGCCAAACGGCTGGCGCTCGACGGCTGGGCCGTCGTGGCTGCCGATCGAGACGAAGCTGTCGTGAAGACCGCTGAGGAGCATCCCAGCATCTCCGCGTGCGTTGCCGACGTCGGTGATGCTGTGGGAAATGACGCCATGGTCCGGGCTGCGGTCGATGCGCACGGGCGGCTTGATGGGCTCGTCTGCAACGCAGCCGTGTCGAGCATGGGCCGGATGGACAATACACCGATCGAAGAACTCGACCGGATGTGGACAGTCAACGTTCGCGGCGTAGCACTCGGTATCCAGGCTGCCTTGCCCGAGTTGCGCAAGACCCGAGGAGCGATCACCGTAACCTGCTCGGTGTCGGGACTTGGGGCGGATCCCGAAATGTGGGCGTATAACGCAAGCAAAGGCGGCACAGCGAACCTGATCCGCGCCGCTGCGTGGGATTTGGGGCCGGAAGGCATAAGGGTCAATGGAGTGTGTCCGGGGCCAACCGCTGGTACGGCTACGACTTCTCACCTGGAGCGCAAACGACCCGAGATGTTCGAGGAGATGCGTAGGCACGTCCCGCTTCAGCGTTGGTGTCGCCCTGAAGAACAAGCCGCCGCACACGCGTTTCTTCTGTCTGACGACGCTTCGTTCATCACCGGAGTGCTGCTTCCGGTCGATGGTGGAATCACCGCCGGCAGCGGCTCATTCGTACCTCGTGCCTGATGAGACACATCGCGAAGACCCGGTGAAAGCGCCTCAGCCCTGCCACATTGGGCGAGGTGCCGTCATCAACAAGATACTTCTTCGATGACGGCCCGCGCGGACCCACTGATCAAGCGTCCGCTCCCAATGCACTCTGGCAGGAGGTAGCACTGCGCCCGCCCCGCATCCTCGATTCCAACAGTATCCCCCGCACAACAGAGTTGGCGTCAGTTGACGGACTCAGCGGCCGCCGAAGGTTGCCCTGGAGTCATTGCGACGAAAGGCCAGCACACTGCCCTCGGCATCGGCCGAAACGAACAATGTGCCGTCGTGCGCCGCGGTAATGCCGGCGAATGGACCTTGCGGACCTGTGAATGGCGGCATTGCCAACAGAGGCTTGGGAACCACGCCTGGCGGAGCCCCAACGGGAAGGTTCGAGGCGATGGAGTACTTGGCGCCGTTCTCCAAGTCGACTACGACGAGTGTCTTGGCTTCGGCATCGACGATATAAAGATGCCTTCCTTCAACGTGAATACCGTGGGGACACTGCATTTCGTCCGCCACCGGCTCTGCCTTTGAGCCGGTGATCTTCAACACCCGCCCGGTTCCCGATTCAGCCACGAGGGGACTGCCGTCAGGTGCAAGGGTTACTCCAACCGGGGTGTCCAACTCGGATGCCAGCACTTCGACACCCCCGGATTTCGTTGAGAGAACTCGGCCGGTGCCCTGTTCGACAAACAGTGTCTCGCCCCCAAGTGCCATCGCAACACCGTAAAGCTGGTCGAATCCATCTGCGACGACATGACTCTCGTTTCGTCCCGGGCAATATCGCGCCACTTGACCACTCGAGGTGGTCACGGTGAACTCACCGGGACCTGATTCGGTCAGCCCGCGCATGTAGCCCGGGTAGCCAGGAGTGAACAGCATGCCTACGTGGCGCAGCGTGTGGTCGGCGCGCAGCACGTACATGTACGGTCCGTCGGCGATATAGAGGTTGCCGTCGGACGCGATGGTGAGGTCCAGTGGCCAGTTGAACCCACCCGGCAGCATGGTCCGAGCGCGTCCGCCGTCGAGAACTTCGTAGATCTCGCCAGAGAAGTTCGACACGAACAGCCGATCCTCGGCGAAGGTCAGGTTATCTAAGCCAGGGCTTAGATCGGCCAAAACCGACTTAATGCCCGTGCGCGGATCGATGCGCAATACCTGGCCGCTATGCGCTTGGGTGGACACGATGTGGCCATCGGCGTCGAACTTCACCGAGTCCGGCACGCCGAGGTCACCGACAACGGTCTCAGGTGAGCCCCCGTCGGGGCTGATGCGCCAAATCTCGTTGGCGCCCATGACCGGGAAGTACAACAGGCCATCTGGGCCGACCTCCATGGCGTTCGCCATGGGTACGTTTTCCAGCAGGATTCGAGGCTCTCCGCCCTCTAAATCGAGCTCCAACACTCGCCCGCCCGGCCGGCACTCATTGACGAACAACCGGTCGCGGTAGATGGTGATGCCGTTCGCAACGGGGATGTCATCGCACAGCACGCGAGTACGCCCCGCGGTGTCGATCATGCTCACCCGCCCGTTCAGGACTTCGGTGACGTAGAGATTGCCGGCTGAGTCGAAAGCGATGTCGTCGGGCGCGACGATCTCGCTTCCTTTTGCGCTGATCGTGCCCAAGCGCCCACTTCTCGTATCCAGCGCACTTATCTGGCTTCCAGTCACTTGCGCGATGTATACGCGGCCGTCGGGGCCAGTCCGCAGCCCATTGGCACCAAAGAGGCGGCTTGGCGGCGTGAGACGTTCAACGGTCCAACCCTCGGCGAGATTGAACTTATCCGCTGAGCTGTAGCGGGCTTCCTGCAGCGGTATCGCCATGAGCGTCCGGGCCTTCCCTCATAGGTCCTCGACGGAGGCTATCAACTCTCCGTAGTCCAGACAACAGGTGAACATTGTCAGGCCGCGATTTCGCCTTAGCCCAGTACCACAAGCCTTTTCGTGGGGACCCCCTCGAGTACCGCGCCCGGCCTGCGGAAGCTTATTGTCCGGACAAGCACCGTGCTCGTCGCACATAAGCACGGTCGCCCCGTCGCGATAAGCTGGCATGGCAATGCCTCAATAGATACGCGAGGCTGCGCCAGATGCCTCACCCGCTAAGCGGTTACGCGTGAGACTCGTTGCCGCGCTGCGTCCAGAACGACATCCTTGAACTCGGCAGGTCGAGACTGTCGCCCATATGCAGTTCGCCCCGCGCGACGCTGTCTACGACCTTCCCCATTATTGCGTTGACGTCCCCCTCCATCTCATAGATGGTGAGGTAACGGTGCTCGGGGACGTAGCCGCCCGGCACATGGTAGATCTCGGCGTCGAGTAGATCGAACCGCTTGGCCGACAACATCCCTGGGACTGCGAGGAGTTCCGGGATGTGGACGTTGTCATACCAGTCGTTGAACTCGGACTCCTTCCCCGGCGCAGGGTTCGACAAGACAACCTGGATGAATTTGTCAGACATCTTCGCTGCTCCTCCTTCGAGATGACGTCCCTAATCCTAGGGACGCGCGTACCGATGCGGTCTTTGGTCAGACAATGCACCGAGTCAACTGTTTAGGCAAGCCCCCGTTCCGTACATCGTCGGTGGATCGCAGCTACAGCTGTCTCGAGTCGTGAGGCCGTCGCCCGCTCGGGTTGCACCGGTCTCCTGGACACAACACCCGACCATCGACTTGAGCACCCGCGCATAGTGGGGACAACTGACAGAGTCTGACCATGGAGTCACTAGTGGCTCCAGCATCCCTTCTCAGCGCATAAAGCCAATAGACAGGACACATAGTCAACTAATTCGATTGATTTATCGTTTTCGGCCGGTATCATTGCCCCACAGCGTGATCGCGCGTTGTCCACGATGATGATCACTTTGGAGAGCCTCCGTGCCAATAGATGGGACTCGGATCGCATGGTTACACCCGATCTAGCGAGTGGCGCATCGCATTTGAGTGACGATACGAGCGCGGCGTGCAAATCGTGTGCTTGACACCCCACTTGACAGTGGGACGGTTCGGGCCATCGGAAGCGACGAAGCGATCGCCAGGCGACCGCGGCATCAATGAGCCCCATGAAGCGCGGCGGCGTGCCCGGGGACATGGTGCGGCTAGCTACTTCAACGGCGCCCAAGTACTGGTCGACGGCGGGCATTTCCGCACCTTCTAATCCAACACGAACCACTGGGACAAACCAAAGGAGAAGTCATGGCAGGCCGCATGGATGGCAAGGTCTCGTTCGTCACTGGCGCAGGACGTGGCCAGGGTCGGGCACACGCATTGCGCCAGGCGCAAGAAGGCGCCGACATCATTGCAATCGACATCTGCGAAGACATCGAGTCCAACCCTTACCCGATGGCTAGCTGGGATGACCTCATGCAAACCCAGAAACTCGTCGAACAGACGGGGAGGCGGTGCGTGGCGGTCAAGGCCGATGTGCGCAAGCGCGAACAACTCGAGAAAGCGGTGGGCCAGGGCGTGGCCGAATTGGGCCAGCTCACAACCGTTATGGCTAACGCCGGTATCTTGCCGATGGCCATGGGTGACCCACATCCGATGGATTTCCAGGACGCCGTCGACGTCGATCTCATCGGCGTCATGAATACAGTCGCGGTTACCGTCCCTCACCTGATAGCAGCGGGCAACGGCGCATCCATTGTGATCACCGGGTCAACAGCGGCTCTGATCGACAATACGATGACAGCCACCAACGACCCGCGGGCCCTCATGGGCCCGGGCGGAGCGGGCTACAGCTGGTCGAAGCAGGCACTCGTCAGTTACACGCAGCAAATGGCGTTGCACCTAGCACCCACCGGGGTTCGGGTGAATGTAGTGCACCCGACGAACTGCAACACCCACCTCATGAACAGCGAAGGCATCTATCAGATCTTCCGACCGGACTTGGAAGGTACGGTCACCAAAGAAGATTTCCGCCCAGCCTCGGAGTTCTATCATGCCCTACCAACACCGTGGATTGAGCCTGAAGATGTCGCAGAGTTGGTGCTTTTCCTTGCCTCAGACGCTTCCCGGCACATGACCGGGACCAGCATCCCGCTGGATGCCGGCTGCATGGTCAAATGGCCGAAAGGACCCGGACAGTGAGTTCGGGTGGCGCGGGCGACTGCGCTCGGACGGCGAAGATGCCGCACCTTGCCGACATCTGAGTGAACTGAAAAAAACTGGTTCCAGCCGCGGATTCGCGTGGACACCGGGATCCGGCGCGATGGGTCGTCGCATCCCTCCATCGGCGACACATCACCTGAATTGCCGTCAGGCCCAGCGCACTACTACCGACACACCTTTTGGTAGGAGACGCACGCGACGCTTTGGGCTTAAGTCACAGCCCCTACGGTCTTGAGCGCGATGATCTGCTCCCAGTCGAAGCCGAGCTGTTCGAGGATCTCGTCTGTCTGTTCGGCGAACGTGGGAGCCGGGGCCACGTCAGGGGTGCTCACATCGAACTGCACTGGATTACTCACCAGCTTCAGCTCTCCGGACCGACGCAGGTATTCGTTTGCCTGAACTTGGACGTCATCGGCAACTCGCAGGGTGCCCTGAACCGGCGCCCAGGGCCCCGCAAGGGTCGAGAACCGTTGTGACCATTCGGCTAATGTGCGGCTAGCGATCACGCCGCTCACGATCTCAACCGCCTCGGCAGTGTTCGCCGCGATCTGTTCGGCGCTCGCAAACCTCGGATCTTGGGCAAGTTCCGGCACATCGAGGTGCCGGCATACGTCCGCCCAGAACTTCGCCGGCTGCATCATCACGAACGAGATGTAGTGAGCGTCAGACGTCGCGTAAAGGCCAACCAGCGGGTTGGAAGGCGAGCCGTGCGTCCCCACCGGCGGTACCACCAACTCCTCGCCGAGATGGGTTGTCAACGCCACGGTGTGGCCCATTGCCCACACTCCGCTGCTGAGAAGAGAGACGTCGACTACCGAGGGCTCACCCGTGCGTTCCCGTTTCAGCAATGCTGCGGCGATACCTCCCGCCAGGTTCGTACCGGAGATGGTGTCCCCGTAGGCCGGCCCGGGCAGACCGATCACCCCCTCAACCCCTAAGGGAGTCGCGGTGGCAGCCGCACCGGCCCGGCACCAAAACGCGGTCATGTCGTAGCCTCCCTTGTCGGCCTCGGGACCACGCGGCCCGAGCGCGCTTCCGCGCGCATAGACGATCGACGGGTTTACGGCACGAATGTCATCGAGATCGATGCCCAGCTTCTTTCGCGCTGCCGGCAAGAAGCTGGTCAGGAACACGTCCGACCGGCGGACAAGTTCGTAGAGAACTTCCCGGCCCTCTTTCGTCGAAATATCCAATCCGATGCTGCGCTTACCTCGGTTGGCATTGTCGACATTGGGGTTGGGGTCACCCTTGACTATCAGCGTCCCGACCTGACGCAATCCGCGTTGGGGATCGCCGGTGACGGCGTGTTCAACCTTGATTACGTCTGCTCCCCATTCGGCCAGAACCGCACCTGCCGACGGGACGAAGGCGTACATCGCGACCTCTAGGACGCAGATTCCTTCGAGCGGGTTCATCCGATTACCGCCGCAAAGGTCTTGCGCTCGAGAAACTCCTCTAAGCCGGCAACACCGAGTTCCCTGCCGATCCCCGACTGTTTATAGCCGCCGAAGGGACAATCCGGACCCGCGTAGTTGCCCCCGTTGATACTCAACGTGCCGGTCCGCACACGTCGAGCCACCGCGACAGCGCGTTCATGGCCCCCGAAGACTGCACCGGAGAGCCCGAAAATGGAATTGTTGGCGATACGGACCGCGTCGTCGTCGTCCTCGTAGGGAATGACGATCAATACCGGTCCGAACACCTCTTCTTGCGCGATCTCGCTGTCGGGATCGACGTTGATGAGCAGAGTAGGCGCGTAGAAGAATCCGGGATCTATCTTCGTGCCGCCAGTAACCAGTGTCGCGCCGTCCTCGATCGCACGCTTGACCATTCCGTCGACTTTGTCGCGCTGCTTCTCGTTGATCAACGGACCCATATACGTTGCGGGGTCGTCAGTGTCACCATAGGTGACCATCTCCATGTTCTGTTTGACAAGGTCGACGATCTGATCATGACGTTGCCTCGGGACCAGCATCCGCGAGGTGATCGCACATCCCTGCCCCGCGTGATGGGTGATCATGAAGCTTGCCATCATGGCCGCGGTTGCCAGGTCTGCGTCGTCGAGCACGATCATTGCGGATTTGCCGCCGAGTTCAAGAAAAACTCTCTTGATGGTTCCACTCGCTGCCGCCATGATCTTGCGACCTGTGGCGGTCGAACCGGTGAAGGTGATCAGGTCGACGTCCGGACTCGTGGTCAGGACGGTCCCGACCTCGGGATCGGTGGAGCTGATGATGTTGACAACTCCGGCGGGAATATCGGTGTACTCCGCGATCAACTCGCCCAGCGCCAACGTGATCAACGACGTGTCGGGAGCGGCCTTCAAGACGACCGTGCAACCGGCGGCCAAGGCGGGGATCAGCTTCGCCAACGCAAGCTGGTTGGGGTAGTTGTAGGCGATAATCGCACCCACGACCCCGACGGGTTCTTTCTCAACCCAGCGAGTGTGGCGCATTCCCGCGAAATCTACCTCGCCGAGATCCTCAGACATAGGATAGTTGGGCAATAGGTCCGCGTAGTACCGCGGGATCCCGATCGGAGTGTCAAGCTGTGGTCCTTCCGTCGACCCACGAGTTGCCCCCGCCTCGGCGATGGTGAGCTTTCGCAGTTTCTCGCTGTTCTCGACCAGGACCTTGTGTATCTGATCGAGGCACCGAGTGCGCAGTTCCGTGTTAGTCGCCCAGTCGGTGCTGTCGAACGCTCTGCGTGCCGCGGCGACCGCTCGTTGCGCGTCCATTGGCGTCGCCTCCGGGGCATAACCGACAAGCCCTCCGGTGGCGGGATTCACCGAAGCGAATGACTCCGGTGCAGCGACGAGTTGACCGTCGATGAGCATGAGCCCACGAATGTGTTCGCCGGAGGGTTTCCGAAGTTGTTGTTCACCGACTCCGGTGACGATGGTTGTGTCATGGGCCGACATCAGGCCTCCCGTAATAGTCGTCAGCACAGAGCATTCCCCTGCTCGCCGCGAAGCATACAACTCGAATCGGCCGATCTTCGTAAAACAGTTTACTCTGTACCCTATCTACGGTTTACTTGCCTCAGGGTCGGCGCTACCAAAGCGCTCGCGTAGACAGATTGACCGACCAACTTCCAACGATTCGGGAAGGGGACCCGTGAAGGTTTGGGTAGATCCGCAACGGTGCCAGGGTCATACCTTGTGCGCCATGATTGCACCGCACATCTTCGAACTCAGCGAAACCGACGGATGCGCATCTACTTCCGGCGAGACCGTCCCGTCCGATCAGGAAGATGCGGTGCGCGAGGCGGCTCGATCATGTCCTGAGCAGGCCATCGTGATCGAGGAAGCCCTCTCCGAGAGCGGTCAAGCCGCCGTAAACAAGGTGAAGGAGCCGGTCCAGTGAGTGGGGACACGAGTGCTTACAGCGACGCGAAGAAGCAGTATTACTACCACTTCGACCGGCACAGTCCGGACTATCGCGAACGTTTCGAGAAGATCACCGCCGAAATGCAGGAGAGGTGCCCGATCGCATGGTCGGACACCTATGGTGGGCACTGGGTCGCGAGCAGCAGTCAGGCAGTGTTTGAGCTCGCCCGTTGCCCGCACATCTCCAATGACCACGATCTGCACAACGAACGTCGCGGGTACCACGGAATCGCCATCCCCCACAGGGATATTCCCATCCGGGGCGGAATGCTGGAGATGGATCCGCCCGAACATCGCTTGTACCGCAACGTTGTGAACCCGTACTTGTCCCCAGCAGCGGTCAAACGGTGGTACCCGTTCATCGATGAAGTCGTACGCGCCAGCATCGATGAGAAAATCGAGGAAGGGCACATCGACTTTGTGGACGACTTGGCCAACGTCGTCCCAGCTGTGCTTACCCTGGCGATGCTGGGCATCCCACTGAAGAAGTGGACCCTGTACTGCGAACCCGCGCATGCCCTGATGTACACGCCCGAGAATTCCCCGGAAGCCCCCAGGGTTGCGCAGCAACAAATCGATATGGCCATGGATCTGCTCGCCAACATGAACGAAATTCGCGAGAATCCACGACCCGGTGTGGTCAACGCGCTAGTGAACATGCGCATCGATGGCCAACCCGCCCCGGAACAAGACCTATTGGGCATGCTCACTCTGTTGATCGGCGGCGGATTCGATACCACGACCGCTCTCACCGCCCACGCACTCGAGTGGTTGTCGGAGAATCCGGATCAGCGGGAGCGGCTCAACCGCGAGCGAGACGCTCTGCTCGACCCCGCGACAGAGGAATTTCTCCGTTTCTACACACCCGCCCCCGGCGACGGTCGCACCTTCTCGCAGGACGTCGAGGTCGAAGGTGTGAAGTTCCGCGAGGGCGAACGACTCTACATCTCCTGGACTATGGCCAATCGCGACCCTTCCATGTTTCCCGAGCCGAACAAGATCTTGCTCGACCGAAAAGGCAACCGGCACTTCAGCTTCGGACTGGGTGTGCATCGCTGCATCGGTTCGAATGTGGGACGTGCCGTATTCAAGGCGATGCTCACTGCGGTTTTGGATCGAATGCCCGATTATCGATGCATCCCGGAAGGCACCGTCCACTACGAGACTATCGGAATGATACAGGGGATGCGCCATTTGCCGGCCGAGTTCACGCCGTCAAAGAAAATGGGAGCAGGGTTGGACGAAACCTTGGAGCGACTCCAAAAGATCTGCGACGAACAAGAATTGGCCCGACCGGTTACCGAGCGTAAGGAAGCGGCCAAGATCGACTGAACATTGCCGTAGACAAGCTGGATCTGTAGATGCGCCCTTGAAGGCAATGCGGGGTCGAACGAAGGAGGTACCGTGACGCAGTTGGGGTCGACCGTGTCGATCGAGCTACGTTCGCGGTGCGACCAGGGGTATCCGCACTCCCGCCCGGTCGTATCGACATGATCGAGTCATCGGATAGGGGCGAAACGGGCGTCAACGACGTGCTGTGGCGTGCGATGCCGCGACGTCATACCCAGAAGGTATCCCATCTCCTGGCTAATGACCTTCGACGCCAGATCCTCAACGGTCAGCTTGAGGCAGATCGGCAGTTGCCGACTGAAGCCCAGCTGACGGCTCAATTGGGTATCTCGAGGGAAACACTGCGCGTAGCACTGCGGATCTTGGAGTCCCAACAGTTGGTAGAAGTCAAACGGGGACGCAAGGGCGGCGCCGTTATTCGACGCCCGGGGTTGCAAGCGGTTAGCAGGTACGTGGCGCTGCTGCTGCAACTCCGCGAAACCACGCTGGCAAACCTCGAAGAAGCACGGTCGGTCATCGAGCCCCCCGCGGCCGAGCTGGCCGCGATGCGGGCCGGCTACGACGACCTGGACACCCTTGTTGCCCTTCACGCCTCGGAACAGGCTGCCGAAGGGGATCCGCTGTCTTTTGTCACCGCAATGTCGGCATTTGATCAGGCGGTCACCGAACTCTCGGGTAACCGAACCCTGGCAGTCATCGCCGGCGTCTTCCGTGACATTTACGCCGGGCAGATCTTCACGGCGATCGGCAGCGACGACACGGTGTCGGCGGACGAAATGGCACGGCGGGTCGTCGCCAGCCACTCGGCGTTTCTTGACGCGGCGAGACGCCGTGACCTTCCGCTTACCAACAAGATCTGGCGCGACTACCTTTTCACCACCAGCAGGCTTCTTATCCGCAGGAACGTGAGTCGTAAGCCCATCGATATGACTCCGTTATGGCGCGCCCAGGCCGACCAAGCCGGTGCCGAGCCCACGCCCCGGCGTGCGGCCTTGGTGGCGACCGAGATCCGCTCCCGCATCGCTGAAAGAGCTCTTGGAGAGGGCGACCGACTACCGCCGCTGGCCGCCCTGGCTGACGAGTTCGCTATTTCGCGCCCCACGCTGCGCGAGGCGTTGCGAACCTTGGAAACCGAGCTGCTCCTCGAACTACGGACGGGCGATCGAGCCGGCGCAACGATACGCACACCCTCAACGCGGGTAGCAGCCCAGCTAGCGGGCGTCGTACTGGAAGCCCGCGGCACGACGCTGGCAGACTTTTACCGGGCCATGCAGCTCATCGAACCGTCCATCATGGGCTTAGTGGCCTCGCGAATTAGCTCGAAACAGCTGAAAATGCTGGCACTTGCCGACTCAGAGCTCGCCGCTTCAACCGAAGACACCGCCCGGTTCGTGACGAAGCTCCGGGAGACCCAGATGTTCGCCTTCTCGGTAGTAAAGAACCCCGCGCTTACGGTGATCGCCGAGATCTTGCATTGGGTCCAGGTCGGTGTAGAGCCAGCGGTGACCGCAGACGCGAAGGGATTGCCTTGGGTCGGCAAGACGAACCGCAACACTCAAGCTCTCTTTTCGCAGTTTCTTTCCGCTGCTTCACAGCGTGACTCTGCGCACGCAATCGAGATCTGGGCAGCAGCCCTCGATGCCAACGCACCATGGATCGAGGAGTCCGAGCTAGGCCATCGTTTGATGCTGGACCTGATGGATTGACCTGTGCGCTCGGCATTCGAGCGCCGACCCCGATGAGGAGGAACCCGAAATGAAGATTGACGACTTGGTTTTGGTGAGTGTCGATGACCATGTCATCGAACCAGCACATCTGTTTGAAGGCCGCGTCGAAAGAAAGTACGCAGACCGGGCGCCGCGTTTCGTGCGCCGTGACGACGGCTTGATGGCATGGCGCTATGAGGGCCAGGAAATCATGAATACCGCGCTCAATGCTGTGGCCGGACGACCCCCGGAAGAGTTCGGATTGGAACCCACGTGCATCGAGGAGATCCGTAGCGGGTGTTACGACATCGGTGACCGTGTCAGGGATATGGACGCAAACGGTGTGCTAGGGGCACTGTGCTTCCCTTCGTTCCCCCGATTCTGTGGCCAGTTGTTCATGGAGGCCGGCACCGACCCCGCCCAGGGCGAGGCGATGGTCCGCGCATACAACGATTGGCATATCGACGAATGGGCGGGCACGTTTCCCGGACGAATGATTCCCCTTGCACTACCGATGATGTGGGACCCGGTGGCCAGCGCAGCCGAGGTGCGCCGAGCTGCGTCCAAGGGCTGCCACGCGGTGACATTCTCCTCCAGCCCGTTCGACCTCGGCTTGCCCAGTCTCTATTCCGATCACTGGGATCCGTTCTGGCAGGCGTGTGCTGAGGAGGGAACGGTTGTCTGCATGCATCTCGGGTCGAACTCCCGTCCGCCGATGACCTCGCCCGACGCTCCGATCGAACTTGTCTACACACTTTCGCCCGTGAGCTTGTTCTCTGCCGCTGCCGATCTGTTGTGGAGTCGGGTCTTGCAGAAGTTTCCTACCCTTCGAGTGGCGCTCTCCGAGGGCGGTATCGGGTGGCTGCCCTATTTCCTCGAGCGAGTTGATTACATCTATCGCCATACAAAGCATTGGAGTGGAATGGATTTGGGCGACCAACTCCCCTCGGAGATTTTCTCAGAGCGCGTCATCTTGTGCTTCATCGATGACGCCGTCGGTGTGGAGAACCGCAAACACCTCAATATCGATAACATCACTTGGGAGTGCGACTATCCCCATTCGGACAGCACGTGGCCGAAATCACCCGAGGTCCTCATGGCATCCTTGACTGGCGTCACCGATGATGAGATCAATAAGATCACCCATTTAAATGCTATGCGGCACTTCCGGTATGACCCATTTGCCCATATACCCCGAGAGCAGGCGACTGTGTCTGCGCTACGGGACAGGGCAAAGGACTGGGACATCAGCGTGAGGTCGGTAGCGCACCTGCGCCCAGCAGCCGCATCGACGGTGAGCGCGTTTTAGGGCGCCGCGGACCTTGACAGCTGCTCGGCGACGTTGACCTAAAGGTTGCCGTGATGCGTTGCCGCTGGCGGCAGCTCGGCGTGGCAGACAGCGTCACTAATCGGAGCCAATCGCTCGCTCGACGATGGCAATGCACGCGATTGAATATTCCATGCAGTCGGCGAGCTGGCTCTGACTCCTCCTGCCTATGGCGGGCCACAAATCTTGGTCAAGACAACGCGGGCCTAGGTGCAGGCGTCGATCGGCGGCATAGGGCAATCAGTGGGCGACGAGTTTCTGAGGCTGGGCTCCCGAGCTGCCTACCCCGCTGCAGCGGCAGGCCATTACGGAGACAGAGATCGCCAGCGCCGGTTAAACAGTTGACTCAGTGTTGGGAATAAGCTTTTATCGTGGAGTGACCTTTCGGGCCACGCCGATGTCGATTGAATTGATGGGCAGGAGTGCAATGGTGATCACGGATCCCGAAGTGCAGCACCTGAGCCGATGGCTCGACGAGCACGATGTGCCCGGCCATGGCGAACTAGCCAAGGTTGAACAGCTTAGCGGAGGCTCGCAGAATGTCCTCTTGCGTGTGGGCCGGGGCGATGCGCGAATGGTGCTGCGTATGCCCGGGCCTCAGGCCGGTCAGCAACGGCACAACGAGCTTCTTCGCGAGATCCGTTTGGAGCGGGCACTCAAGGGCACCGACGTGCCGCATGCAGAACTGATCGCGGCTGACGAAACTGGCCAGGTGCTGGGCAAGCCCTTCTACCTGATGGCCGAAATCGATGGATGGAGTCCGATGGACGGTGGCTGGGCGGCTCCGTTCGACTCTGATCTAGATGCCCGTAGGGGCTTGGCCTTCGAATTGGTCGCTGGTGCGGCCAAGTTGGGTCGCGTAGATTGGAAGGCTCAGGGGCTAGAAGGGTTTGGTCGCCCCGACGGATTTCATGAGCGTCAACCGGATCGATGGCTATCCTTCCTCCGCTCGTTTCAGGTGCGGGAGTTACCCGAACTCGAGGTGGCCGCGGAGTGGCTCCGTGCCAACGCGCCACGCCACTTCACGCCAGGCATCATGCATGGTGACTACCAGTACGCCAACGTTATGTACGCCCATGGCGCACCAGCCCGACTCGCCGCACTAGTGGACTGGGAGATGACCACGATTGGTGATCCGCTGCTGGATCTTGCCTGGGCACTGCTGGGCTACGAAGGCGACGAGCCACGGTCCGATTTCTATCTGGATGTGACGGGTATGCCCAAGCGGAGCGAACTACTCGAACACTATGAGTCGTTGTGCTCCCTGTCGACCGAGAATATCGACTACTACCTGGTGCTCGCAAACTTCAAAATCGGGATCGTACTGGAGAAGACCTATGCAGCCGGGGTTAGAAGCGGCAATGAAAATCCTGAGTTCACTGAGGCTTTTGGCTCGATGGTGTTGAAATCGATTGCCACGGCTGCCGAGTTGGCCCGCTCGCTGACTACGCGCGCGCGTTAGCGCCCATTCGTGAAGGTGCTGACTGAGGTTTTTCGGACATAGGAGATTACATCCATGGCTTGGGATTTCGAGACTGACGCCGACTATCAGGCCTTGCTCGACTGGGCCGACGAGTTTGTCCGCGAGGAAGTCGAACCCCTAGATCTGGTGTGGCCGGGTGAAGAGTTCGTTCCCCTCAACGAGGTGCGGCGCAAGGCAATCGACCCGCTGAAGGACCAAGTGCGTAGCAAGGGGCTGTGGGCCACCCACCTGGGCCCGGAACTGGGTGGGCAGGGCTACGGGCAGCTCAAACTTGCGCTACTGAACGAGATATTAGGCCGGTCTCAGTGGGCACCTATCGTGTTCGGTTGTCAAGCCCCAGACACCGGTAACGCAGAGATCATCGCGCATTACGGGAGTGACGCGCAAAAGAAGCGCTACCTCCAGCCGCTGCTGGACGGCGAGCTGTTTTCCAGTTACTCGATGACCGAGCCGCAGGGCGGCGCAGACCCTACCCAGTTTCAGACCTCTGCGGTTCGCGACGGCAACGACTGGATCATCAACGGATGGAAATACTTCTCGTCAAATGCCAAGACTGCCTCGTTCCTGATCACGATGGTCGTGACAAACCCCAACGTGAGTGCCTACCAGGGTATGTCGATGTTCCTGATTCCCACCGACACTCCCGGCGTGAACATCGTGCGCAATGTCGGTCTATACGGCGAACCCGATAACGAAGGCTCCCACGCGCTGATCCATTACGACAACGTCCGTGTCCCCGCCGAGGCGCTGCTCGGGGGCGAAGGCCAAGCGTTCGTCATTGCCCAGACCCGCCTTGGCGGTGGGCGCATCCACCACGCCATGCGCACCATCGGCTTCGCGCGGCAAGCCTTGGACATGATGTGTGAGAGGGCCTTGAGCAGGGAAACCTCCGGTAGTCGACTCTCTGACAAGCAGTTCGTCCAGGGCTTCATCGCCGACTCTTACGCCCAACTGCACCAGTTCCGGTTGTTCGTGCTCTACACCGCCTGGGAGATCGATAAATACAATGACTACAAGAAGGTTCGAAAGGACATCGCCGCGGTCAAGGCGACAATGCCGGCGGTCCTGCACGACATCGCCTGGCGCGCAATGCAAGTACACGGCGCGATTGGTGTCACCAACGAAATGCCGCTATTCAAGATGATCCACGGGGCCGCTGCGATGGGACTTGTCGACGGCCCAACCGAGGTGCACAAGACCACGGTCGCCAAGCAGGTGCTCCGCGACTACTCGCCCAGCAAGAGCCTCTGGCCTACCGAGTGGATTCCGAAGAAGCGGGATGCCGCCCGAGCCAAACTTGCCGATTACATCGACCTCGAAGTCGGCAACATGTGAAGGTCACGGTCGAGGCATGGACGTCGCGACTCCGCTTCCGCAACGTGTCCGGCCTGATAAGTATCGTTACCCGCCGCCCACAAGATGATCCAACACAATCTTGTTCAGCGCTCGACGTGAGTTATGACTGTCGGGTGATCTGACTGGCCACGCAAAACTGAGAAGGGCAATCGAGATGCAACTTGCAGGAAGCTCCGCCATCGTCGTGGGTGGCGCAGGCGGGCTCGGCGAGGCTACCGTGCGTCGGCTGCACGCCGCGGGCGCACATGTCGTCATCGCCGATCTCGCCGACGATAAGGGAAAGCAACTGGAGAGCGAGCTCGGCGTGCGTTACATGCGGACGGATGCCACCTCAGAGGAATCGGTTATGGCCGCGATCGCAGCAGCCGAATCAGCCGGCCCGCTGCGGCTTTCGGTTGATGCCCACGGTGGGCCCGCTGGGGGCGGCCGACTCGTTGCGAAAGACGGCTCGCCACTGGATCTCAACGATTTCACTACAACGATCGAAAACTATCTCACCGCCGTTTTCAACGTGATGCGGCTTACCGCAGCCGCCATGGCGAAGTCGGAGCCCATCGACGGCGGCCGTGGCGTCGTCATCAACACCGCATCTGTCGCCGGGTACGAAGGACAGATCGGTCAGCTTCCTTACGCCGCCGCTAAGGGGGGGGTCATCGCCATGACACTCGTGGCTGCACGTGACCTGTCGCCCCTCGGCATCCGCGTCGTCACCATCGCGCCGGGCACATTTTTGACGCCGGCCTATGGGATGGCCGCCGAAGATCTGGAGGCATACTGGGGACCGCAAGTGCCGTTCCCCAAGCGGATGGGCCGACCGTCAGAATACGGACAGCTTGTGGTGAGCATCGTCGAGAACGACTATCTCAACGGAGAGGTCATTCGTCTCGATGGCGGTATTCGGTTTCCGCCGAAGTAGCCGAGCCTTATTGTGGTCACCCCTCGTCGGAGGTCAGCGCCGAAGACATACGTCTCGAATCATGGAAACCACCGGCGGGATGTCGCCGCTGTCGGCTCGTTCGAATCTCTAGGCCGCCGCAGCTGAGACCACACTTGCACGCGCGTACCCTGCCGGGTGCGCTACGCAACCACCGTGACCATATATGTGAATATTGGAATCAGCACAGGCTGTTCCTGAAGAGAACGCCCATCGAGCGACGATTCCGCGTGACTGTACGAAATACTTCCTTCGGTGGCGCGAATTCGGCGGAGCCGGCCGCTGCAGCCAGCGCTCTGGTCTTGAAAATCCGTGCTGCCCAGCTGAGTTCGTGAATGGTATCGGTCAGCAGACGACTTAGTTCCCGAGGGCAGTTCTGCCCCCACAAGGTCACTTCCACCCGGCGGCCAACGGCCGCGTGGACCGCTTCGCGCGCACTCAGTTCTCGGCGATACAGCGCGGCTGGTATCGCTATGGCCGCCGGTTGCCGCGGCGGTCCTGTGAGTGCTCCGCGCAGATCCATGAATTTTGCGCCGAGAATTTGTATCGGCCTGACATCCTCCTGTGCGGATAATATGACGGTGACGTCCCATCCCGCCATGACGCGGTCGTATAACCAGCCTCCTGCAGAACCGACGAGGTCCGTGACGTCGTCAGCCATTACGTCCAATTCGTACCGCACCGGTTGACACCCGTTTCGTTCGGAACCGAGGCCGCTTTTGTGGCTGTCAAAGAGGCGCCCGGTAAGTCCAGGCCGACTATCTGTGTCGGCGTTCGGAAGGGGCCACTGTTTGTATGACATATCGAAGCGCCCCGCCCTCTCGCTAACCCGCGGCAGCCAAAACCCTCTGCGCAGCGGACGTGCCGCTGATTGCCGAGTCCACCTGCAGAATTCCGGGCTCGACAACATCATGCCTCTTCTCGGCTGGTTCTGGCGGTAGTGCTGGCGGGTGGCCATGTGGCGATCAGCTCGCGCTTAACCACCTTGCCTGCATCGTTGATCGGCAGCGAAGAGCGAATCCACCACCGGGCGGGAACGGCGAAGTGCGCCAGGTTCTCTCGTGCCCACGCGTCCAGCGAAGCCAACGACGGCTTCGCACCGTTGACAAGAGTGATCGCCGCCGCGACAATCTCGCCGAGGTCCGGGTCGGCAAGTCCGACCACGGCAGCTTCGGCGATCTCCGGATGCCGCGCCAGTGCAGCCTCGACCGCACCTGCCGAGACGTTCTCTCCCCCACGGATAATGACATCCTTTGCGCGACCAGTGACGTAGAGGTAGCGGTCGTCATCAACGCGGCCTATATCACCGGTGCGAATCCACCCATCGGTATCAATTGTCTCGTCACCAGATAGGCCCCAGTAACCCTCCATGCCCGCCGGGGACCGCACCAACAACTCGCCATTGCCCTCAGCGTCAGGGTCTTCAACGCGGACTTCGACGACTGGGGCGAGTCGACCCGCGCAGCCGGTGTGCGAACCACTTTCGATGCGCACACCGGTACTGACAACCCCGCCGGCCTCAGTTAACCCATAGGTCTGGCCCACCCGTCGCCGGGTGTTGGGAAGCACGGTGCCGATCCGCTCGAGCAGCTCAGGATTGACCGGCGCTCCCCCAAGCACCACAGTGCGCAGCGTCGAAAGATCACGGTTTCCAATATCGGGGTGCGCGAGGATTCGCTCCATCATGGTCGGCACACCCGAAAACATCGTTACGGCCTCAGACTCGACCAGCCGCAGAAACTCTCCGGCATCGAATTTGCCCTCCAGGAACACCACCCTTCCACCGTTCATCAACGGCACGAGGAGAAGCTGGATTGCGCCAATATGAAACAGTGGCAGGCCCACCAGGGTAACGCTCGGAGCGATGTCATCCGGGATCTGATGTGGCAGCTTGCGAGAAACGGTCAGCAATGTCTGCAGGTTTGCGATCAGGGAGCGGTGGGACAGCACCACGCCCTTGGGATAGCCGGTCGTACCGGCCGTGAACAGGATCAACGCCGGTGAGTTCTCGTCGGTTACGTATGGCAGCTCCTCCCCTGATGCGCCTGCCACATCGATGATCTCGGCGAAATCCGCGATGCGAGCCGTCGACGGCAGCCGGGGTGAGCATCGCTCATCGGCAACCACGACCGTAGGTGAGACCAGGTCGCAGGCAAAGTGTGCGTCGTCAGCGGACCACCAACCGTTGAATGGAACCCCGATGGCTCCAAGACTCAACGCTCCATGGAACACTGCCACCCAATCAGGGCTGTTACCGGCGAACAACCCGACTCGGTCGCCGGGGCGTACTCCCGCATACCACAACCCCCGGGCCGCCCGTTCGACGGCGGCCTCATGCTCGCGGAACGTGACTCGGCGGTCTCCCTGAATCAGGTACTCACGGTCGGCCCAGCGCCGAGCCTCATCCAAGACCGCGCCGAAGGACCGAACCCGATCCGCGTAGACCAGTGAAGGGTGTCCATTGACCTCGTCGGTTACAACTCTATCGCTCCAACGACGGACACCCATGGTCACCCTTTTGATGGCAGGGTGGCGACAGCATTGCCGATCGCCGTGTGCTCACCTCGCTGGTTCTCGGCGAGCAACCGGACCTCGACATAGTGATTGCCATCCTCTACCCATTTGCGGGCGACGGCACCGTTGCATGCGGTGAGGTCGCCGATGATGTTGTGCCGCCGGACTTGTACGTTCAATCGATTGAGGAAGCCGTCATCACCGATCCAGTCGGTCATCAGGTGCCCGAGCCACGAAATACGTTCAGGTCCATAATCGTACGCAGCCGGGACGCCGACCGCGCGCGCCAGCTCATTGTCCCAATGCACACGTTCGGGCGGCTCCGGAACTCCGAGATCATTGGGAATGCCAAGCGCCGGGTGCTTGCGGAACATCTCGAACGCGGGGCCATGCGCCTTCACATACAGGCTGCCCCAACCTTGGGTGAAGCACACGAAACTTGTGACCGTACTCGGCCCCTTGAGCATCATCGGCAATGCCTCGCCCTCGCGCACATCCTCCCAGTATCGCGGTGTTCCTCCCCTCCGCTCGTAATTCTCGTAATGGGAATCGATCTCGGCGATTTCGTCAGCACTCCAGACCCGTGGCTTCACCGACTCACGGGTGGCGCGCTCGCGGGCTACATCGCGCTGGGTGCGGATGCACCAGGAGTCTGCCTCGGAGACCAGATCGCCGTCCTGGTTGACGAAACTCACGTGATACGTCTGTTTTACAGACCGTCCAGAGAAGTTGCTCTTGAGTTCCAGCAAGTCCTTCAAAACGGGCTGCGCTTCGATTCGGTCCCCGAGGCGTATCGGCCTGTGCCACTTCCAATCCGTGCCGGCAAACATCGCGTGGATACCGGGCATACCACTGACGTACCCGCTGACCACCCGGTCGAAGGCATAAAGGAACGTACCCGGCGCGATAATTTCACCCCATCGGGAGCTGCGCGCGTATTGAGGGTCAAGCCACAATGGGTTCTCGTCGCCAATACCAAGTGCCCAGTGTCGAATCGAATCGGCCGTTGCCTCGGTGACGTGAGGGGCCGGCCGCTCGAACGGCTCACCGATCCTCGACCGCAATTCGTCAAGGGCCTCGGAAGTAATCAACGGAAAACGTTCCTCGGACTCCACAATTTGTGTCATGTAGGGTCTAGCCTTTCTTCAGTCTTTGAAGGTAAATCTGCCTGGCTGGGCTGGGGCTGGTGACTCCTGGGCAAGGCTTCAGTTCTCTTGGAGTCGTCACAGGACCCACTGGGTACTGTGGCCGGTAAGGCTCAGAGCCTCGCGAGACCCGGATACTGCCGCCGCCGCGATACGAATCGCATACTTCCGCACCCGCGTTCACCAGGCGGGCACGTCCAAGGCTATTCCGTGACTGAGGTCCAATTGCCCCCAAGACCATGCGTACGGACCTCGGCGCCGTCAAAACGCAGCACCGGCATGTTGACCCGTCATATCCAGCTTTCTTGGCGCACCACGGCCCATGAATCTCGAGAGATGCCGGTGGAAGTTCGTAATCTTCTGCTCCTGGTGAGGGTTGGGCAAAGGGCCGCGAAAGCCCCGGGATTTCATGCCCTTCTGCACCCACTGCATGTTCGCGAAGTCCTGCGCTAACACCGAACCCCAGTTTTCTGCGGTAGGCGCCGCATGGACCCATTCCGCTTTCGGCTCGCTACCCTCTGGAAAGCGTTCTAACGCATAGGATTCGAAAATGCATTTATTGGGGTCGTCCCCATAGGGACGGACACGGTAGCACAGCGCGAAAGTGACGCCCTGCAGTATCGTCTGGTTCGGAAATAGGCTCCATGCAAGCCCCGCCTCGGCCATCACCTCCGGCGGAATCTCTGGCCAGATCACACCGCGTGCCGCGTCATCGGCCTTCGCCGATGCCAACCAGTGCTTGATTACGTCGGGCGCGGGGGTGCCCTCCGGCAGCTCGTCCACCAGGCGCTTGGCCGCGTTCACTAACGTCTCGGTGGAGGCCGCGTAGTTCACCGTCTCGTAGTTTTCCCGGGCCAGCTCGTATGTCGACACGCGGGGGTCGCCCAGACCGGCGCGTGTCACCGAGCTACTCTGACTCATTTTCATCCCGGGGTCGCGTTCGTCGAAACCGCTTACACCGTGAAAGCCGTAGGGCCTGCTATAGGCGTAGTACTGACCGTATTTCAGCAACTGCGGATGCGTGCCTGCGACGTGGTAGGGCTCCATGAACGCCTCGATGGCGGTCTTCCAGTTGCACGGGTAGACCGTCCACTGGCGCCACTTGTAGCGCATCTTCTCGAACTCAAAGTGATCGAGGATGCGGGCAGCAGGCGATAAGAAACTCCGTAGTGGCTCGCAGTAGGGGTCCATGTTGATGTATATCCACCCGCCCCAGGTATCCACCTTGACTTGAGACAGGCAGGTACGTTCGTCGGACAGCGCGCCCTTCCAGTCGTCCCCGTCGAGAACGTGGATGTTCTGCCCCTCGCGGTTGAAGGCCCAACCATGGAATGCACAAACGAATGTCGTCCTCTTGCCGGTCACACAATTGACGTCATCGGGTGTGTTGATCAACTGCCGACCGCGGTGGGGGCAGACGTTGTAGTAGGCCTTGAGCCTCTCGGGCGCCGTGCGCATGATGATGATCGATTCATCGCCGATGTTATAGGTGATAAAGTCGCCGACTTTCGGAATGTCCTCCACCCGAGCGGCCATTTGCCAAACCTTGGACCAGAGCAATTCTCCCTCGGCCGCGGCGTACTCCCGCGAGATGAAGGCGTCGACCGGATACGTCAGCGGTTCGCCCAGATCCTCATCGGTAAGCCCGTCCATTTCCGCATGAACTCGCTCGCTCATGACGCACACCTTCCTTCCCGGTGCGGAGCAGCCATTTGCTGCCGACGTCCTTGCCGGTTATAAGCCGGGTCGCGTAGGCAATCGATCCGTCGGCTGGTGCTCACAGCGCCGGGGCCAGCGACCCGCTGCACAACGTCGTCGCGCAGCGACCAACCAAAGCCCACCTGGCCCCTCCCCTGCTGTGCGCCGACCGACAGTGTCCGCGACTGGCCACGGACCGGTCGTCTGCTGTGTATTCCGATGACACACGAACCTTGGGTCGATTTTGTATACAGCGTGACAATATTATGCGTGACAACTCTGAAATCTGTCAACTGCCCGGCCTACGACTAGCTCTGAGCCTCTTGCAACGAAATATCCTCGCACTACCGATATCTCGGCCTTCGGGCGGCCGCAGCGCAGGCCAGCGCTCTACCAGAGCGCCTAGGTCACATGTTTCTGGGATCTGTGGTTGACACGATGATTCGTACGAGGGGACCGACGAAGCTTCGATTTGCAGGCGTACCTCCCGGACCACGCCCCGCTACTCCACGAAATAACCTCCGCCGGAGAGCCGTCGACAGTGCCTCGTCGCGTTCTCGGAGGTCATATATACCGAGTTGAGATGCTCGGACGGCCGGGATCCGCGCCAACTCAATGCGCGAAACTTCCGCAAGCTACCGAGGCACCCCCTGCCGAGGTAACACCTAGAGAGGGTGAAGTGTTTTCGCCTGCGATTCGGATTGACGTGCAGACCGCACGACCCTATACCAATAGATGCGCTTCTAAGCGCCGAGAATATCGACGACGTTCTTCTGAATCAGCGTCAGGACCTTATCGATCTCCTCGCGCTGCTTCTTCGTAGTCCCGACCCGGATCCGCTTGCGTAATTCACGGTCGGCTGCAACGGAACGCTCCCAGATCGCGCGGCCCTCGTCAGTGAGAGTCACCAACCACACCCGTCTATCCGTCGCATGAGCCACTCGTCGGACTGCCCCTTTTGGTACCAGCGAATCGATCGAACCACCAATGCGGGCACGGCTTGTTCCGACGCGTCGAGCGAGCTCAGATTGAGTAAGCTGACCGTCGACCAAATGAGCTAATATCGTCGCTTCTGCCAGGTTAATACCGATATCCGAAAATGCCTGGTCATAAGCGCGGCGCATGACGCGCGCGGTTGACATGATAGTGCCCTCAAATCGTACCCACGGGGGCTCGCCGCGTCGGTCATTCATGCCGGCACCTGCCGTCCGGGCTGCTCGGCCGCAGCGTTGTCATACGACTTTGCCTCCTTCGGCGCCGACTCTGTAACTCCCACCCGGCGTGATCGCGTGGGCGCGAGACGAAGTATGGCAGGTAAAGGCATCGGCAGCGCCGAGGTCATACTGTCACGCTTCATACTGTCAAACCAAGCGCATTAGATTTAAGCACCTCGCCTGTGCCGTCGATCGAGAACCCGGTGGCCACAACCCGGCCTGCGATACATGCGCAACAAAGCGAGGGAAACAGTGCCGCACAACATGGCTACCTGATCCGCTAAATCCCCGCCAGCGACGAGTGAAGAGCCGCAACGACGGTCGGGCGATCAAATCGGCATCACGCTTGCGCGCAAGCTCTCAGTGAGCGGGATCGCTGCGCCGAAATATTTTCGTAGTCGGATATTGGTCGAACGTTACGCCTGCGACAGTGCGTCCTTTACACGGGTGTCCAGATTGGCGCACCACGTATATGACGCAATGAGGGGATCACTCGACCGTCGATATCCGTGATGCCGTATTCCATCGCCAGCTCAGCACTGATGAAAGTCCCGCCCGTTCGCTTCATGGTGTCAGGATCTTCGGCAAGTGCGGCAATAACGCGGCCAGGGAACTCCACCGAGCTGCCGACGGCACTGTGGAGTTGTGACTCGGCGCCTGGGACGGTACCCAGGTTTCTCTGAGCGCGTTCGGTGTAGGTAAACCCTTGCCACAGTGACAATGAGGCCACGTTGTGCGGTTTCAATTCGATGGCCATGTCTCTTGCCATACGGTCGGTTGCCGACTTGCAGGTTCCGAAAATCACGCTGTAGGTATATGTCACACCGACATACCCTGACAGCGCAACAATGAGGCCTGACTTCTGGGAGACCATAATCTGCGCGGCATGCCAGGCTGCGATGTAGTTGGACCGCACGCCGACGTCGATCATTTCCCAGTTCGATACGGGCTTTTCCCAGAAGCCGCCTGGCTGCGTCAGTTCGACCGGAATGGATATCGCGTTGTTGACCAGAAGGTCGAGGCGCCCCTGCTCACGGCTAACCTGCTCAAACAGCGCCTCGACCTGCTTGTCGTCAGCATGATCGACCTGCACAGCGATGCCCTTGCCGCCGCGCCTATCAACTTCGGCGGCGGTCCCGGTAACAGTCCCGCCGAGGGCGGCGGTTTTCTCCCCGAACGTCCGGCCAGTGACATATATCGTGGCGCCCTTTTCCGCTAGCGCCAAAGAAATGCCCCTACCGACCCCGCGGCTGGCGCCGGTGACTACAGCGACTTTGCCTGCAAGAGGTTTCATCTCAAATCCCCTGACACGGAGACTATTTCGGCCGCACCGCCGAACTCCATCATCTTCTCTGGGGTTTTCACCGTCACGAAGCGGCCACGTCGCCTACGACGGGTGCGCCGGCGCACCGTCGGTCTCGGCGTCGACTTCGACGGCGTAGGAAGTGATCGCAGCTACTTTGCTGCCGACGAATTCGTAGATGTTGCAAGCAGCGACCATGGTGACGGAGTCAAGGCTTGTGTAGCGACGAATCGTGTCTACCACCACGACTCCATTTTGAGCTACCGTCACGCACCGGTCCGATGTCGTTGTGATCTCCTGCAGAGATCTCTGGGTATCTCGGCACATCTGCTTAACCGCCGCGGCCCCTTGCAGGACTGCATACCCAACGATAGTCCACGAAACTTCCTGAGCCAGATGGACAAATGTGTCGTCGAATCTGTGCTCCGAGAAAGCACGCGCGATAGCGGCAGGATCAAATGGATCACTCATCACGGATGCCCATCGATCGCAACCTTCGTCGATTCAGCTGTGCGCGTGGGACGACTCCGAGTCCGTGTCGCCCTTGAGCCAGCAACCGAAGCTTCTTCGGACTGGGAGCGTCGGAGTTCTGCAATCATCATGCTCAATCTCGTTGGATCGTTAGTGAACGACGAAACCGCGATGCTGGATACGTATCAATGGTCACTTGGGCGACCATGCCCTCCGATGTCGAGTACGTACGTCGGATCTGTAAGGCGGGTGCTCCTCGAGGGGCATTCAACCCAGCTGCGAGTTCAGGTGCAATTACAGTGGCCGCAACTTCCTCGGCGGCTTCAACGACGGCGACTCCAAACACGTCCTCAATGAGCGTGAGCACGGGGCCAACATGGTTTCCGAGCAGCCGACCAACGTCAGCGAAGCACGGATTGATGTAATACTCCATCCACCACGTAGGAATCCACCACGCAGGAATCTCTCCGCGTTCCGCCATCCGAAAGCCACTGACTGACAACCATTTCTGGTCGGCACGCAATCCGGTTCGGTCCTGAAGTTCGGGGGTGATGGTGACGAACTCGAGGGACTCGATAATCAACCGAGAAGACGCAGCGAACTTCAGTAGGTCTTCGATGGTCATCGTGTCACGACATGCTCTGCTCGGCGGCTCGAGAACCAACGTCCCCGATCTGGGTTGGGAATACACAAGCTTGTCGTCACGCAAACCCCGCAGAGCCGCTCGCACGGTATAGCGGCTCACCGAGAACAGGCGGCATAATTCATGCTCGGTCGGTAACCGCGATCCAACGGGATATACGCCGTTTGCGATGTCCCTGCGCAGGGCGTGTTCGACTTGTAAGTAGCGGTAATCGGTTCTGACTTCAGTCATATGCCAATTCCCGCCTGTTGACGACTAGCTATCTCCCGACGCGGCGACATTACTCCGCGCCATTGTCGGTAACCAAAGACAAGATGCCATTCTCCCGTCATGCGCCGGCGGACGTACGGCGAGCGCTTACACGATGAGTGCCTGCGTGACCGACGATTTGCAGATGGTTTTAGGAGAGCTAGGCAGGAACCTGGACGCAGTCCGTTGGCAACAGGAGGTCGAGTAGGCAGGGTTGACTGTTGAAGCCGTCGGCACCTGTCGCCGCACGCTTGGACGACGCCGAAGCGGCTCCCAACCGACATTTCTGCATCTCCTTGGATCCCGCAGGGGCCAGCACGGCCGCGCCCCATGTATTACCTTAACCGTTTCATCTCAGCTCCGCAACGGGCAAGTATGTCAGTAAGCGCCCTGTTGCCTGGGAATACGCCGGGTCAAACAGGAGCCTGGCTCGTTTTATATGTCTGCCCAGTTCGGAAGTATCGTCGTTTCCAGGGAGCCGACGGTCGACGACCCCGCCGGCAGTAGGTGACTAGGTCGTTGTCTTTAGATCCGCGAGTACGGCCGCCGGTCACCCGGAGAAGAGTTGGTCATCTGCCCCACATCGGATTCAGGGGGTCCGGCTGCCGGAGCGTTCCGCAGGATCGCGAAGTAACGCTTTATGATTCCGCCGTGGGGTCGGTGAACCCCGCGAACCTCAAAGGGTTCAAATACTCTTTATAAAGGCTGATCTTGCCGCGCTCGAATCTGAAGACGGTGATATAGCTGTTCCGGTAGATCTCGCTGGTCCCCTTCTGCGGGCATTCGCTGTGGTACTCCACGATAACGGAGTCGGCATCGCGGATGTCATACCAGTCGTCATACGTGAAGTTCATTGAGTCGAACATCAGGGGCACGGAGTTCCGCAAATGATCGGCGATCGCGGAACGTCCCTGCACGGGCGGCACGCCGTCCACGAAAGGTAGGAACATGACTGCGTTTTCGGCAAGGCAAGCGGCCACCCGCGCGAAATCCAGGCGGCCGATGCTGTCCAGGAACTCAGTGACGATGCGGACTCTTTCGCTGAACGTTGGAGGCATTGACTGTTCCTTCTCAGTACACGATTTCGGAGGCGATGTGACATATGGATTCATTCGTGCATAAAAACGCCTATGGGCTGGTGCTCGAAGCTGTGATCGTAGTCTCGTGAACACAGCTTTCATCCGTTCTCTTACGGCTGACTGACGTTGGATTCCCATCAGAGGGAAGCCGTTCGTAGCCGACCTCGCGCGTCGATCGTGGCGATCAGGTTGTCAGCGCACTGACGGAATCACCCTGTCCGCGAACAGCTGTGCATACTCGATGAATCGAGCTGCGGGCAGACCGGGCGGTCTCATCATCATGAAGTGGTCGATCCGCATCCGTTCTTTGAGCGCTTTGAAGTAGGTGACGGCATCGTCGGGTGTGAGGATTTGAAGGATGCCGCTCTGCTTAAACGCGTCGAGGTCCATCGGATCCATCGAGCCGTCCATCCCAAGGGCATTGTCCTCATTCATCCAATTGCTGTAGCACCTGTAGACATGATGGTAGTAGGGCGATAGTTCGTTCATGGCCCTCTCGGGGTCCTCCGCGACGGTCAGAAAAAGCCCTGGTACCCGGATAGCGATCCCGGCGGGATCCCTGCCGGCTTGAGCCGCCGTCTCAAAGTAGAGATCCCACAGCTCTTCGTTACCGAAATAGCCGTCGGCGTACTTGACAGCCCGCTGCATCGCCTTCTCCACGAAGCCTCCGATGTAGAGCGGGATCTTCCGGCGGGGCGGCGGGGGTACGATCCGTGCGTTCTGAAGGGCATAGTGACGTCCAGTGAAGTTCACAGTTTCACCCGTCCACAACGCACAAACGATGTCCAGAAACTCGTCAAATCGGCTACCTCGCCTGCCGAAGGCCTCACCGTTCATCTCGTATTCACGCCGCCGGTATCCGATTCCGACGGCGGTCTCGAGTCGCCCGTTGGACAATAAGTCCAGAACAGCACATTCCTCGGCGAAGCGCACCGGATGATAGAGCGGTGCAATCGCGACCGCCGCACCGAGGCGAATGTGTTTAGTCCGGGCGGAGATTGCCGCCAGTGCGAGGTGAGGCGTAGGCATATATCCATCGTCGGCGCCATGATGTTCGGGTACCCACGCGCCACAAAATCCGACGCTCTCGGTCCATGCGACGACGTCCAACGTCTCCTCGTAAATCGCCTCCCAAGGGCGATGCCACTGCTCAGGATTGCGAAAGTCGTACAGATAACCGAACGTCAGGGGGGGCGGTGCAGTCGTCCCTTCGGTCGCCCCTGCATTCTCCAATATGGGTTCTCCTCTCACGCAGCCCTTCAGACCACACGTGTCTCGTGGCCCTCCCAATACCGGTCGCGAAGCAGCCGCTTGTAAAGTTTGCCGTTGGGATCTCTGGGTAGACTGCCGACGAAGTCAACCGTCCGCGGACACTTGTAGGTGGCCAACTCGGCGCGACAGAATGCGATGAGCCGCGATTCGAGAACAGAGTCAGCAGCGACGTCTGAAGCCAGTTGTACAACTGCTTTGACCGTTTCGCCCATCTCCTCGTCAGGCACCCCGATTACCGCGACATCGTTGACTGCGGGATGACCCATGAGGATATCTTCGACCTCTTGGGGATAGATATTCACGCCCCCCGACACGATCATGTTCGCCTGACGGTCGGTTAGATAGAGATAGCCATCTTCGTCGAGAAATCCCATGTCTCCCAACGTTCGCCACCGGCCGCCGCTGCTCACCGAGGCCGTCTTGACGGGATCATTGTGGTATTCGAAGGGGCGGCCACCGGAGAAGTACACAATGCCAACCTCGCCTCGGGGTAGCTCGTCGCCCCCCTCGCCCAGGATCCGGCATTCTTCCGTCGGTCGCCCGACCGAACCTGGGTGGGCCAGCCACTCCTCGGACGATATGAACGTGGCGCCGAGATCTTCGGTTCCCGAGTAGTATTCGTCGATGATCGGCCCCCACCAGTCGATCATCTGCCGCTTCACCGCGACAGCACAAGGTGCCGCCGTATGCAGAACTCTGCGGAGGCTGGACACGTCGTATCGCTCGCGCTCCGCTCTTGGAAGCCGAAGCATGCGCACGAACATCGTCGGCACAAACTGCGCGTGCGTGACGCGATAGCGTTCGATCAGTTCGAGACATTCGCTCGGATCGAACCTCTCCATCACGACGACCGTGCCGCCGACTCGATGCCAGGACATCGACCCGACAAGTGGCGCGGAATGATATAGCGGTGCTGGGCACAGATACACCGCGTCGCCCCTGGGGTAATCCGCAGTCAGACTCAGCGCGATCTGCGCAGGCACCGATTCTGGATCGCCGAATGCATTGTCAGGTAGCGGCTTACGTATGCCCTTTGGACGTCCGGTGGTGCCCGAGGAGTAAAGCATCTCGCGTCCCTCGCGCTCCTCACCGATGGTAAAGGAGGGGTCCGCGGCCAGTACCTCTTCGTAGCGTTCGAAAGAATCGAACCCACCACCTGTAGCTATACGCACCGGTATTCGAGATGTATCCAGGCGCGAGAGCACCTCAGCCAGCGCCACATCGGAGATCAGGGCCTTGGCCCCGCTGTCATCGAGTATGTACTGGACTTCACCAGGGCGCAGGTGACTATTTACCGTGGTGTAGTAGAGGCCGGAGCGCTGCGCCGCCCAAACGGCTTCTAGGAAGGAGCGGTTGTTACCCATCAGGACAGCAACGTGATCGCCGGCCTCCAGACCGCGAGAACGAAGCGCCCCAGCCAGCCGAGCTGACCGGTCCTCGAGTTGGCGATAGGTCACCGTCTCGCCGGTCAATCCCATGATGATCGCCGGCCTGTCCGGCGCCAGAGCAGCGTACGCACGCGGCGACATCGCCGGTCTCGTTGAGTGCTCTCGCCGGCTCACCATGTCGACATCGGATTGGACCATTCAGCCGAGGTCCAAGTCGCGGAGGGTCTTCTTGGGAATCTCCACTGCGTCGGCCCCCATGGTTTTCCGAGATCTTGCGCACGACAGGACGGGATGTGGCCACGAACCACGTCGGCCAAGACGATAACATAGAAATAGTTGACTAGGTCGTATCTCGCGACTTAGCGTTGTGTTTTGAGACTGCCGGTCGGCTGGCCTACGGCGTGTCCGGCGAAGCTCGCAGTGGCGTCAAGCGGTTAAGCCGCGACGCCCCGCGGTAGGCCTCAGCGAGGTAGAAATCGAGGGTAGGGACGGCGATGGCCACGCGACAAATCCAGGAACGGGTCGCTCCAAGCGAACGGATACCCGTTCGGTGTGTCGACTCAGATGTGCATCCGGCGCCACGCAGTGGCGAGCTGATTCAGTACATACCGGAGCCGTGGCGTAGCAGCTACTTCTTGACGCGGAAGGCGGGTGAGCAAATCTTCTATGACGCACCCGATTACGCACACGCATCCGCAATGCGAGTGGACGCGTTCCCCTCCGACGGCGAGTTCGCCGGCAGCGACCCCGATCTTGCCTTCAAGCAGTTGATTATGGAGGCCGGCGCCGACATAGCCGTTCTCGAACCAATTCACGCATCCTGCCGCTTGGCGGAAGCGACAGCAGCCATCTGCTATGCGAATAACACTTGGCAGGCCAATCATTGGCTCGATAGCCACAACAACTGGCACGAACGTTGGCGAGGCTCCATCTGTGTGGCGATCGAAGACCCTGAAGGTGCGGCCCGCGAGATCGAGCGCTGGGCCGACCACCCTTACATGGCACAGATCCTTATCAACGCCGAGCCGCGGCCGTCATGGGGAGACCCGAAGTATGACGCCGTGTGGCACGCGGCCACCAAACATGACATCACCGTGAGCTGCCATTTAGGACGAGGCCAGCATGAGGAGCTCCCGCAGCCACCGGTGGGCTTCCCCAGCTATAACCACGATTTCATGGTCACCTATTCATTGCTGGCGGCCAATCAGGTGATGAGCCTGATCTTCGACGGGGTTTTCGACCGATTCCCCACGCTGCGAATCGTATTCATCGAGCATGCCTTTACTTGGATTCTGCCGCTGATGTGGCGGATGGACGCCATCTATGAAGCCCGCAAGTCCTGGATGGACATCAAGCGGAGACCTTCCGATTATGTGAAGGACCACATCAAGTTCACCACCCAGCCACTTGACTACCCCGAGGATAAGACTGAGCTCACCAAGGCGCTCGAGTGGATGGAATGCGAGAAGATCTTGATGTTCAGTTCGGACTACCCGCACTGGACGTTCGACGATCCACGCTGGCTCGTCAAGCACCTGCCGCAGCACGCAAGAGAAGCCGTGATGTTCGGCAACGGCATCGCGACCTACCATCTCCCTGAGACAGTTCCAGCCATCGAGGGCCAAACTCGGATTTTCTGAGCAGGAGTTCGGAAACCGGCCGTTGGCTGCCGTCGGTTGCCGATGCGTCGCTGGAAGATGTCGATGCGGCATCCAGTACGGCTACCGAGCGGGCGCAGCGTTTACAGTCAGGCGAGCTTTCGCATGTGCAGCGGCATCGTGATGACGACCCTGGCGTTGGTGCCGCAAGCTCCACTGGGTCCCTTCGTGGTGTCGGAGCCGGTCAAGATGTTTGATTCCGGTTTCCGGAGGCCGCTGGCGTCGACTGGATAGAACATGAACATCTGAGCCCCGGGGGCCGCCGTACCGTCTGGACAAGGCACCCAGTTCTCGATAGTTCGGCGCACGATCCAGCGGTCGACCGTGTATTCAAGGGGCGCGGTCCAACCTCGATCACTGGTGACCTCGCCCGTGCATGCAGTCGGGCTCGAACAGGTCGAAGATATCGTCCAGATGCTGTTCACCGTAGCTTGGTCGAAGTAAACGCTGTTCGTCTTTGCCCTATCTCCATCCGAGGTCACCGCAAAGTCGCCCTCGAGCTCGATGCCGTACGTCTCCGCGGACGCCACCGTCGATGCCGCAATGCCGCACAGTCCCATCGCCGCTGCGGTGATCGCCGCCGCGGCGACACGCGCGTTGTCCATGGTCACTCCTCACGTTCAGGAATCATCATATGAGCTGACTGAGTCACACTGAACCAGGGAAGTGAACCACCGACCAGGGCGCGTCGCCCAGAATTAGCCGATTTTGATCTCCGAGGCGGCACTATTTCGTCCACCCGGCTCCAAGGATTCTCGGCGCCCCGGACGCGGGTGGATCACCGGCCAGGACCTCCAGGTCGACGCCGGCTTCATCATCTCGATGCTCGCGGGCGCACCAGTGCAGCTCTGAGAACAGGAACTATCGTCACGTAGCCCTATACTGTAAGCTTTACAGTACCCATGCAGGTTACCTGTCCGGATCAGACGATGGAGATCAGCCGTGGATAGCCCCGTACAGGATGTCACGGTCGACGAGACCTTCGACCTGCTGCGAGACCCCTACCCCTTGTTCGCGCAGAAGCGGCGGGAAACCAGCGGCGTGTTTCGCGGCAGCGTCATGGACTGGTCCCAGGCGCCGGAGGCGATGCCGGAAAACCTGTATGCGGCCGTGTCTTTCGACGCCGTCAACCGAGTCTTCCGCGACGGCAAGGTCTTCAACTCACATATCTACGACAACACCATCGGCCTGTTCATCGGACCGACCATCCTGGCGATGGAGGGCAAGAAGCACTGGGACCACCGCAACCTGGTGTCCTCGGCGTTCAAGTCGAAGTCGTTGGCGCGCTGGGAACCCGAGGTCGTCCGCCCGGTGGTCACCGCGCTGATCGACGAGTTCATCGACGACGGGCGCGCCGACCTGGTTCGGGATTTCACGTTCGAGTTCCCGACCCGCGTCATCTCCAAGCTGCTGGGCCTGCCCGAGGACGACCTGCCATGGTTTCGTAAGCGGGCCGTCGAACTGATCAGCTACCACGTCCGATACAAGCGCGCATTCGAGGCGTCCGCCGCGCTGAAGGACTACTTTCTGGCGCAGATCGACAAGCGCAGGTCCAAGCCGACCGAAGACATCATCGGTGACTTGGTCACCGCCGAGATCGACGGCGAGAAACTCAGCGACGAGTCCATCTACTCGTTCCTGCGGTTGCTGCTTCCCGCCGGCCTGGAAACCACCTACCGGTCGTCGGGAAACCTGCTGTACCTCTTGCTCACCCGTCCCGAACAATTCGCCGCAGTACAGGCCGACCGGGAGCTCATCGGCCCGGCCATCGAAGAAGGCCTGCGGTTCGAGACGCCGTTGACCACCGTGCAGCGCTACGCGACCGAGGAGACCGAACTCGAAGGTGTCATTCTCCCCGAGGGTTCGGTGATCGACGTATGCATCGGATCGGCCAACCGCGACGAGAACCGTTGGGAGCGTTCCGAGGAGTTCGACATCTTCCGGAAGCGGATACCGCACATCTCCTTCGCCGCGGGTGAGCACACCTGCATGGGTCTGCATCTGGCACGCATGGAGACCCGGGTGGCGCTGGAATGCCTGCTGGACCGGCTCACCAACATCGAACTCGTCACCGACGACAACCCACACATCGCCGGTCAGCCCTTCCGGTCACCCACCGCGCTCCCCGTGACGTTCGATCCGGTCGGCTGATCCGTGGCCAAAGCCGCGAGCGGCCGTACCCGCCAGCGCCGTGACCGCGGCTCGATCAGTGCCGAGGAGATCCTCGAGGGCGCACTGCAGGTCGCACAGGAGGTCTCGATCGAGAACCTGAGCATGCCGCAGCTCGCCAAGCACCTCGGCGTCGGCGTCACCAGCATCTACTGGTACTTCCGCCGCAAGGACGATCTTCTCGACGCGATGACCGACCGGGCGTTGGAGCGGTTCGAGTTCACGGTGCCGACCATCTCGGCGTCGAATTGGCGAGAGTCGTTGCGCGATCACGCCTTGACCATGCGCAAGCGGTTCCGCGCTGACCCGATCCTCTGCGATCTGGTGTTGATCCGCGGGCAGTACGGACACCGGGCGATGCACGGTGCGCTGCAGAAACTGGGGCAGCCGATCGGGGCACTGGTCGAAGCGGGGCTCACCGTCGACCAGGCGGCCGAGACGTATGGCGCGATCTCGGTGCACATCCGGGGTTCGGTGGTTCTCGAGCGACTCCAGGAACGCACCGAGGGCTTCCCCGCCCAGCGCGACGACGGTGGCCGCTACATCGGGTTCGCCGACGACATCGACTTCGGCTACATCCTCGACAGCATTCTTGACCACGCCGAAGCGATCATCGCGGCGGCGTAGCACCCGTCTTCGGCGCCCGGTAGGCCACCGTCTTCGTCTCGAGGTACTGCTCGAAACCCTCGACGCCACACTGCCGTCCGACACCGCTGCTCTTGAAGCCGCCGAACGGCGCATCCGCCCCGTAGAACATGCCGCCGTTGACCCCGAACGAACCGGTGCGGATGCGACGGGCGATCGCCATCCCCCGCTCCAGTGAGCGCGACGAAACGGCGCCCGCCAATCCGTATGCGCTGTCGTTGGCGATCCGCACCGCCTCGTCGTCGTCATCGAACGGCAGCACCACCAGCACCGGGCCGAACACCTCCTGCTGAGCGATCGCCGCGCTGTTGTCGACGCCGACGATCACCGTGGGCGCCACGTAGTGTCCGTTCGCGAGATGCTCGGGCAGATCGGCGACAGAACCGCCGCCCGCGGTGATCTCGGCGCCATCGGCGCGCGCCTGCTCGATCGCGTCGAGGACCCGCGTCTTCTGCGCCGCGCTGATCACCGGCCCGACCAGGGTGTCGGGATTGACCGGATCCCCCACCGGCACAGCCTGATAGGCCGCGGTGATCGTGTCGACGGCCTCGTCGTAGCGCGACCGGTGCACCAGCATGCGCGTCGTCGCAGCACATGCCTGTCCCGCGTGAACGCAGACCCCGACCGCGGATCCGATGATCGCCGCGGGTGGCGCGTCGTCGAGCACGATCGACACCGACTTGCCGCCGAGTTCCAGGAACATCCGCTTCATGGTGTCGGCGCCCTGCCGCATGAGCAGCTTGCCCACGGCGGTGGAGCCGGTGAACGAGATCATGTCGACACGCGGGTCGGTGCCGAGCAGGCCGGCCACGTCGTTCGACGGGGTGGGCACCACGTTGACGACGCCGGGTGGGATGTCGGTGTGCTCGGCGATGAGCCTGCCGAGCCGGGTGGCGTTCCACGGCGTGTTCGGATCGGGCTTGAGCACGACGGTGTTGCCGGTTGCGAGTGCGGGTCCGAGCTTGTTGAGGATCACCTCGATCGGGAAGTTGGACGGGGTGATCGCCGCGACGACGCCGACCGGATCCTTGACGACAGTGCGCACGTTCCGGTCACCGAAGAGTCCACCGCCCTCGAGCGTGCGCTCCCATTCGAAGTCGAGCATCAGGCGCGCGGGGTACCGTAAGCCGTCTGCCAACGGCCAATTCAATTGTGCGGATTGGGTTGTCATCGCCGGACAGCCGACCTCGGCGATCAGCTCCTCGCGCAGCTCTTCCTGTTCGGCTTCGATCGCGGCCTGCAGCTGATCGAGGCACCGCGCGCGCAGGCGTCGATTGGTGGTCCAGTCGGTCTCGTCGAAGGCGTGGCGGGCGGCCGCGATCGCACGATCCATGTCCTCGGCTTCGGCGGCGGCCGTACTCCCCAGCAGTCGGCCGGTGGCCGGGCTCAGGTTGTCGAACTGTGCACCGGAGGCCGATGACACGAGTTGCCCGTCGATGAGCATCCGCGGTTCGGCGCGTCCCGCGGCGCGCTCGCCGACCTCGATGCTGGTCTCGGTCCGTTCGTCGACGTCACTCACCGGCACCTCGTAGACTCTCTTTGCGGGACGACTAACTGTAATGCTTACAGTAAGTTTACCCAACAGCCGGAGCACCACGTACGAGGGAGCCGATTTGGTCAAGGTCATGGAGGGCGTGCGCGTCCTCGAGGTCGCACAGTTCACGTTCGTTCCGGCCGCGGGGGCGATCCTCGCCGATTGGGGCGCCGACGTCATCAAGGTCGAGCACCCGGTGCGCGGTGACACTCAGCGCGGCTTCATCAACATGGGCGGATTCCAACTCGACCCCAATCGCCATCCGCTGATCGAACACCCCAACCGCGGTAAGCGCAGCGTCGGCATCGACGTGTCGATCCCGGAGGGTCAGGAGGTGCTCTACGAGATCGCCAAGACCTCCGACGTCTTTCTCACCAATTATCTTCCCGCCCAACGGCAGAAGAACAAGTTCGACGTCGAGCACATTCGCGCCGCGAACCCCGACATCATCTACGCGCGCGGCAGCGCTTACGGCGACAAGGGACCCGAGCGCGACGCCGGCGGTTTCGACGGCACCGCGTTCTGGACGCGCAGCGGAGTCGGGCACGCCTTGACCCCCGAGGAGATCGGCGGCGCGCTGTCGCAGGGCATCCCGGCGTTCGGCGACTCGATCGGCGGGATGAACATCGCAGGAGGGATCTCGGCCGCGCTGTTTCACCGGATGCGTACGGGCGAGGCGGTCGAACTCGACGTCTCGCTGCTGAGCACGGCGTGGTGGGCAGGCGGTGCCAGCATGACACAGGGCATGGAGACCGGCGAGACCATGCGCTCGCTGATGCCCGATGCGACGGGACCGAGCGTGAACCCGTTCATGGCCAACTACCTGACCTCCGACGGCGGCACGATCAACCTGTGCATCGTCAGCCCGACGGGATACATCCGCGACGCGTTCGAACACCTGGAACTGCCAGAGCTCGCCGACGACCCCCGTTTCAGCGACGTGATGCCGTTGATCGAAAACGCGGCCGCCGCAGTGGATTTGATTCGTGAGAAGATTCGCAGCAAGCCGTTCGAGTACTGGCGCCAACGGCTGAAGACGATGAAGGGCCAGTGGGCGCCGTTCCAGAGCTTCCTCGATCTGACCACCGACGAGCAGGCGCTCGCCAACGACATGGTCGTCGAGGTCGAGGCGGCAGACGGGGGCGAGCCCTTCAAGGTCGTCCGCGGCCCAGTGCAGTTCAACCACGAGCCGCTGGAGACGACGCGTGCGCCGCAGGCCAGCGAGCACACCGAGCTGGTGCTGATGGACATCGGCATGGACTGGGACCGCATCGAGGCGCTGAAGGAAAAGGGCGCCATCGCGTAGCGTTCTTCTGCGCGAGCGACCGTGTCTGCCCACGGACGCGCCGCGACAGGTGTGCATTTCGCGGTCGCTCGCGGCGAAGCTACGCCCGCTCGACGCGGATGGGCACACCCGTCAGCCACGCCATGCCCGACAGCGCCTCGACATCGGCGGGGTCGCTGGACGTCAGCTGGTTGACGTTCGCGCCGCCGGCCCGGTTGGCCAGCCGCCAACTCCCAGTTCCCTTGTGCCCCCAGCCGTGTGGCACCGCGACGACCCCGGGCACGAGGTCCTTCGTCGTCAGCACCGGCACGGTGATGGCGCCGTACGGTGACGCGATCCGCACCTCGTCGCCGTCGACGATATGCAACTCGGCCGCGTCGTCGACGTGCATCAGAGCGTGCTGACGACGATCGCCACGCATCAACAGCGGCGAGTTGTGCATCCACGAGTTCTCCGAGCGCGGCTCGCGCAACCCGATCATCCGCAGCGGATAGCCGTCGGGCACCGCGCGCCGCGACAGCTTCTCCACCTCGGCGGAGATCCCCGGATGGGCGAGCCGAACCCGGCGCGACACATAACCGACGGCCTCGCGCAACACACCCGTGCGGATGTTCGGCGCGACCACGACGCCGTGCGGATGCTGCTCGGTCAACCGCCGCAGCGACAGCCCGCCCCGTCGCAACCCGAACCTGTCGCCGCCCTCCGACATCCGCACCAGGGCGTCCATCATGGTCCGCGGCGACGCCTCGAAACCCAACAGCCGCAGAACCTTCTGCACACCGGAGAACACCGCGAAGGCCGGCACGCGACCGGCCAACCGCCGGGCCAGGTCCTCGACGATGTCCCACTCCCCTCGCGCCTCCCCCACCGGCGCCAACACGGCTTCGGTCGCCTGACGGAACGGCGTGGCCTGAAACCCCTGGAACGTATACGGGAAATCGTCGCGTTCGTACATCGTCGTCACGGGCAGGATGTAGTCGCACTGCGCGCTCGTCTCGGTGACGTAGAAGTCGAGCGCGACCGACAGCTCCAGCTCACCGAACGCCGCCTCGAGTTCCTCACCGTTGGGCACCGACAGCACAGGATTGCCTGCGGAGACGAACATCGCCCGGATCTGGTGCTCGCCAAGGGTCGTGATCTCCTTGGCCATCAGCGCGCCAGGCTCCGATCCGATCGCGCTCGGGATCCCGCTGACCCGCGAGCGCTTGCGCCGGTAGGACCGCCGCATCACGGCGCCCATCGCGACGTTCTGCCACTTCTGGCCGACGGTGTGCATCGAGCTGAACACCGAACCGCCCGGCACGTCGAGATTGCCGGCCACCAGATTCACCGCGTCGATCAGGTAGGTGGTCAGCGTGCCGTGGCTGCCGACGCAGGTGCCGAGCCTGCCGTACACGGCCGCACCCGGTGTGGTCACCAAGTCACGGGCCAGCCCCCGCACGCTGTCCGCATCGATCCCGGTCTGGGCGGCAGTCGACTCCGGAGTGAACGGACGGCACAGCTCCCGAAGCCAGTCCACGCCGTCGGCCTTCCGTTTCACCGCGGCCACGTCGACCAGCCCTTCGGCGAACATCACCTGCAGCAGCGAGAGCAGCAGCAGCGAGTCGGTGTCCGGCACGATGCCGAGCCATTCGAACGCCACGGCGGTCTCGGACCGCCGAGGGTCGACAATCACCACGCGCCCACCGCGCTTGACGATGTCCTGCATGCGGTCCTTGATCCGCGGCGCGGTGAGAAAACTGCCATGCGAGACAACCGGATTCGCGCCCATCATCACCAGGAGGTCGGTTCGCGTGAGATCCGGGATGGGCACCGACGTCGGCACACCATAGAGCAACTGGCTCGCGATGAGCCTACTGTTGGTGTCCTGCGACGACGCGGTGAAGTAGTGACCGTGACGGCCGAGGCCCTTCATGAACAACAGCGCCGCGAAAGTGTGCGCGTAACTGAAGGCGCCGGGATTGCCCATGTACCACCCGACCGAACCGGAGCCGTGGCGGCGCAGGATCGCCGAAAGCCGGGCCGCGATGTCGGCCATCGCCTCGTCCCACGTCACCTCTTCGAACCCGGACGGCCCGCGGCGCAGCGGCCGCGTCACCCGATCCGGATCGTTGACGACCTCGGTGAACGCGATGCCCTTCTGGCAGGCGAAACCGGCGGACAGCGGGTGGTCCTTGTCCGGCCGCAACGCTACGAGGCGACCGTCCTCGACGGTCGCGATCATCCCGCACAACGGCTCGCAGATCCGGCAGAAGGTCGGCTTGTTCTCGATGACCGGCGCCACGCCGATTACGATACTGTAAGAGTTACAGTTACACGTCGGATCGGCGTTGACCAGAGAGGATCAGGCATGCACGACGTGGCGATCATCGGTGTCGGACTGCATCCGTTCGGCCGCTTCGAAGGCAAGTCCGCGATGGAGATGGGCGTCGACGCGATCTTCGCCGCCGTCGCCGACGCCGGACTCGAGTGGCGCGACATCCAGTTCGCCACCGGGGGCAGCTGGACGGTGGCCAACCCCGACGCGATCGTCGGCATGGTCGGGCTGTCGGGCATCCCGTTCACCAACGTGTTCAACGCCTGCGCCACCGCGGCCAGCGCCGCGAAGGCCTGCGCCGACGGAATCCGGTTGGGCGACTACGACATCGGCATCGCGATCGGTCTGGACAAACATCCGCGGGGCGCGTTCACCGAAGACCCCGCCCTGGTCGGCATGCCGCGCTGGTACGCCGAGAACGGTCAGTACCTCACCACCCAGTTCTTCGGGATGAAGGCCAACCGCTATCTGCACGAGCACGGCATCTCCCAGCAGACGCTGGCCAAGGTGGCGGCCAAGAACTTCCGCAACGGCGCACTGAACCCCAACGCGTTTCGCCGCAAGCCCATCCCCGAGGACCAGATCCTCAACTCCACGATGCTGAACTATCCCCTCACGCAGTACATGTTCTGCGCTCCGGACGAGGGTGCGGCCGCCGTTGTGATGTGTCGCGCCGACATCGCCGAGCGCTACACCACCAAACCGGTGTACCTGCGCGCGGTCGAGGTCCGTACCCGTAAGTACGGCGCCTACGAGGTGAACACCACGTTCGCACCCGTCGATGAGGACGTCGCACCCACCGTCTACGCCGCGAAAGCCGCGTTCGAAAAGGCCGGCGTGGCACCGCAGGACGTCGACGTCATCCAGCTGCAGGACACCGATGCCGGCGCCGAGATCATCCACATGGCCGAGTGCGGTTTCTGCGCCGACGGAGACCAGGAGAAGCTGCTGGCCGACGGGGCCACCGAGATCACCGGATCGCTGCCGATCAACACCGACGGCGGGCTCATCGCCAACGGCGAGCCGATCGGCGCGTCGGGGTTGCGCCAGATCCACGAGTTGGTCCGCCAACTGCGCGGCGAAGCCGGTGATCGCCAGGTGCCCGGCGAGCCGAAGGTCGGCTTCGCGCAGCTCTACGGCGCACCCGGAACCGCCGCCGCGACCATCCTGACGAGGTGACCATGACCCAATTCACCGGGGCTCCGATCTTCGACGCCGACCAGCACATGTACGAGACGGCCGACGCGCTGACCAAGTACCTGCCCGAGAAATTCTCGCGCGCCGTGCAATTCGCGAAGTTCGGCCGGCACACCCGCATCGTCATCAACAACCGCGTCAACGACTTCATCCCGAATCCGACGTTCGAGCGCGTCGCCGCGCCCGGCGCCCACGAGAAGTTCTTCGCCGGCGAGAACACCGAAGGCCTGACGCTGCGCGAGATGCAGGGCCCGGCGATCGAAGCGCCCGCCGCGACGCGCAACCCCGACGACCGCATCGTCGAACTCGACCGGCAGGGCGTTGTCGAAGCATTGAACTACCCGACCTTGGCCAGCCTCATCGAGCACGCCACCGCCGATGATCCCCAACTCAGCCTCGCGATCATCCACGCCCTCAACCAGTGGATGTGCGAACACTGGACCTTCAACTACCAGAACCGGATCTTCTCCACGCCGATCATCAACCTCTCCGAGGTCGACGGTGCGCAACGCGAACTCGAGTACATCCTCGACAACGGCGCCAAGGTCGCGCTCGTGAAGCCGGGACCGGTTCGAGGACTGCACGGTTGGCGCTCACCGGCGCTGCCCGAGTTCGACCCGTTCTGGCGCGACGTCGAAGCTGCCGGGTTGCCCATCGTGCTGCACGCGAGCTATCCCCCGCTCGACGACTACGTCGGGCAGTGGGAGCCACCGCACACCCAGAACTTCATGGCGCAGAGCGCGTTCCGGTGGATGGTGCTCGGCCACCGCGAGATCGCCGACATGATCACCAGCCTGATCTGCCACGGCACGCTGACGCGCTTCCCAAAGCTGCGCATCGCCAGCGTCGAGAACGGCAGTTCGTGGATCGGACCGCTGTTCAAGGACTTCGACGACCTCTACCGGAAGATGCCACAGAACTTCGGTGAGCATCCGCACGAGGTGTTCCGGCGCAACATCTGGGTGAGCCCGTTCTGGGAGGGTTGTGTATCCGACGTCGTCGAGACGGTCGGCTGGGACCGGGTGCTGTTCGGCTCGGACTACCCGCATCCGGAGGGCCTCGCCGAGCCGAAGGGCTTCTGGAAGTACGCCGAAGGCATGGACGTGCGTCGCACCTACGACTTCATGGGCGACAACGCGCGCCGGTTCATGGGCCTGCCGATCGCCAACCCGGACCCGGACGCCGTCAGACCGCCCGCGCTGTCGGACGCCTGACGAGCGCGACGAGAAGTCGCGCGTAAGCAGTGCAAGCGTGGCAGAGTGCGCATAGCCGGACGTTCCCCGGGAGGAGCCAGCATGCCCACGATCACCACCAGCGACGGCGTCGAGATCTTCTTCAAGGACTGGGGGTCGGGTCAGCCGATCGTGTTCAGCCACGGTTGGCCGCTGTCGGCCGACGACTGGGACACGCAGATGTTGTTCTTCGCCCAACACGGGTACCGCGTGATCGCCCACGACCGCCGTGGGCATGGCCGCTCGGCGCAGGTCGCCGACGGACATGACATGGACCACTACGCCGACGATCTCGCCGCTGTCGTCGAGCACCTCGACCTTCACGACGCAGTCCACATCGGCCACTCCACCGGCGGCGGCGAGGTGGCGCATTATCTGGCCCGGCACGGGCAGGCGCGAGCGGCCAAGGCGGTGCTGATCAGTTCCGTGCCGCCGCTGATGGTCAAGACCGACGCCAACCCCGGCGGGCTGCCCAAAGACGTGTTCGACGATCTGCAAGCGCAATTGGCCGCCAACCGCTCGGAGTTCTACCGCTCGCTCGCGGCCGGCCCCTTCTACGGGTTCAACCGGCCGGGAGTGGAGCCTTCGGAGGCGATCATCGAAAACTGGTGGCGCCAAGGCATGATGGGCGGCGCCAAAGCGCACTACGACGGCATCGTCGCCTTCTCGCAGACCGACTTCACCGAGGACCTGAAGAAGATCACCATCCCGGTACTGGTGATGCACGGCGACGCCGACCAGATCGTGCCGTACGAGAACTCCGGTCCGCTGTCGGCGAAGCTACTGCCCAACGGCACTCTGAAGACCTACCCCGGCTATCCGCACGGCGCGTTCGTCACCCACCACGACGTCATCAACCCGGATCTCCTGGAGTTCATCCGGTCCTGACCGCCCTCACTTCATCGCGCGACGCGAGGCTTTCGCAATGAGTTTGCGCACCCGCTCGGAGATGTAGACGGCAAAGAGTCCGTTGAAGACGTCCTCGCGCAACCGCGTCAACGTCGAACTCGTGAAACGCCACTGCCCATCGAGCTTCTCGTAGGTCTCGTGGTAGTGACCGTAGCCGCGCAGGTTGACACCGGGGCCGAAGCGCACGACATCCTCGAGCGCCCACACCCCGCGCGCGGTGGTCGGCGATGTCAGCTCGATCTCCGGGGCGTGCACCTGATGCACCGTGGCCTGGCCGCGCAAGCTCTTCCGGGTGAACGCGACGAACTCGTCGGCGCCTCGGATCACCTTTCCACCGGCGGGGGACGTGTCACTGAGAAAGTCATCGGCGAACAGGGTGCGCCACGCCGCCCAGTCCTTGGTGTCCAGAAGACGGCAGTAGCGCGCCTTCAGTTGCTTGATCTCCTCGATCTCGACGAGGTCGGCATCGGTCATCTCGTGGACATCTTCTGTGCCTGCTCGACGTAGAACCGCGCGGCCCGTTCGAGCGACTCGGCGGTGGGCCGCGGATGCCACCCGAGCTCCCGTGACGCCTTACTGTGGTCGGCAGGCGCCATGATGTGCAGCAGCCGAATCCCGGTGGTGTTCATCGGGATCTCCCGCCGCAACAGGCGGGCCACCACGCCGGCGACCCGTACGGTCGCGTACACCACCGGAAGCGGGACGCCGAAACGCGGCGGCTTCGCCCCCACCGCCCGTGCGGCTGTGGTGAGCATGTCACGCATCGGCATGTAACTCTCGGAGATGATGTATCGCTCGCCCACGCCGCCGCGTTCGGCAGCGAGCAGGAAGGCCTCGGCGACGTCTTCGATGCCGACGACCTCGGTGGACACGCCCTTGATGTAGGCCGGGATCTTGCCGAACGCGGCGTACTGCACCATCAGCCCCTGGTGCGGCTGCCAGTCGCGGGGCCCGTACGGGTTGGACACGTTCATCACCACGGCGGGCAGGCCGCGGTCGCGGGCGTAGGACAGGACCAGTTCCTCGGCCTGACGGCGCGATTCGATGTACGCGCCGCCCCGGTCCCCCCAGTCGAACGGCATCTCCTCGGTCACGGGACGGCTTCCGTCGCCGAGGGCGATCGTTCCGATGGTGCTGCAGAACACGAACCGGTGCAGGCCCGCCTTCGCCGCGACATCGAGCACCCGGCGCAAACAGTTGACGTTGGTTTCGAACAGCGGTGCGGGGTCGCTCAGATGAAATCTGGTGTCGACGATGCAGTAGTGGACGACGTCGCGGTCGGCCATCGCCGCGCGAAGCGCTTCCTCGTCGTACAGGTCGCCGTAGCAGCGTTCGACGTCGAGGTCGTCGATGGCCACCGTCGAACTCGTCTTACGCAGATACACCCGCACGTCGTCGCCTCGCTCGACGAGTTTGCGTGTGACGTGCGAACCGACGAACCCGCTCGGGCCCATCACCAGCGCGCGGCGCGCGGGCTGTTTCGCTGTCGGGGGTGCGTCTGTCATGTTCTGTACCTCGCGAGCGACCGGAAACTGTCAGATTTTCGCGGCGTTTCGTGTGCAAACACGGACGCTCGCGAAAAAAGGTTAGGAGGCTTTCTTGGCCGGCGGGGCGTATGCGGGCTTGCCGAGGCCGAGCACGTACTGGGCGATCATGTTGCGGAACACCTCCAGCGTGCCGCCGTAGATGCCGACCAGCGGCGCGAAGCGGTACACGTACTCGGCCGCGCCGTCGTCGATCGCCCCGTCGGTGCCCAGGGGCAGCGAGGACGCCGTGCCGAGCAGATCCATCAGATCCGGTGAGATGTCGCGCATGGTCTGTGCCAGCGCCACCCGGCCGAAGATGCTGGTGGCCGAGAAGGCCGCCTCCATGCGGGCGACGCTGCGTCCCAACCGGTATGCCACCGATCCGTCGTCGATCAACTTGCGGCCGTTGGGATCCGGCTCGGCGACCAGCGCGGCGGCCTTGTCGACCGCGGCGGCCATCGTGTTGGCCTGGTGCATCATGATCGAGACATCCTGCAGACCGTCGACGGCCGCTTCCACCGCGCCGTGCTCGACGTTGAGTGGTTCGCGCACCACCGTCCAGCCGTCGTTCACCTCGCCGAGGCGGTACTTGTCGTCGACGCGGACATCGCTGTAGTAGACGATGTTCGTCCGGTCGCCGTCGACGGTGCGGATGCCCTGGATCTCGATTCCCGGCGAGTCGAGCGGCACCAGGAACATGGTGAGGCTCTTGTGCTTCGGCGCGTCGGGGTCGGTGTTGGTGATCAGGAAGACGTACTGGCAGTTGTGGGCGCCGGTGGTGAACATCTTCGAGCCATTGATAATCCAGCTCGATCCATCCGCTTCCCGCACGGCCCTGGTCTTGCAGGTCGCGACGTCGGATCCGCCCTCGGGCTCGGTGTAGCCCAGGCAGAGCCGGACCTCGCCGGTGTACACCCGCGGCATCACCTCGGCCTTGAGTTCGGGTGAGCCGAACTTGTCGACCGACCGCGCGATCATCGCCGTCGTACCGAACGTCACCCACGGCACATGCGCACGGCGCTTCTCCAGCTCCCAGATGCGTCGCCGGACCCGGTTGAACCCGCCTTCGGATTCCGGCTTCCATTCGCGCGCAAGGTATCCCGCCTTGCCGAGCGCCAGATGCACACCCTCGTCGAAGTTGTCGCCGGTCTCGCGGTCCCGCCGAATCACCTCCTCGGTGACGATCTCGGCCAGGAAAGCGCGCGACTCCTCGAGGAACGCCTGATCCTCTTCGGACAGTTCGACCCGTGAGAAATCCATTAATTACCCTCTCCGCTCTCGCGAGCCGCGACGATGCCGGCGATGTACTTGGCGGCGGCGGCCGGGTCTCCCCCGGCGAGCGCCCACCCGCGGGCCCGCAGCAGGTACGCACTGGCGGCGGCCTCCGCCGAAACCCCCAGCCCGCCTTGCACCTGCACCGCCATCGTGGCGGCCTTGGACGCCTCCTCGGCCATGAACACGAACGCCGACGGCGCCAGTTCGGGCCGCTCGTCGGGTTCGTTGTCGAGGAACCACGCGGCGCGGCGCGCCAGGTTACGCCCGCCCTGCACCGTGATCGCGATGTTGGCCAGGGGATGCGAGATCGCCTGCAACGTCGAGATGGGCACCCCGAGGGTGTAGCGGGTCTTGGCGAACTCCGCGGCGATCGTCATCGTCTCCTCGACCAGACCGACGAGTGCCGCACCGGTCAGCACCCGCCATTCGTCCAGTGCGCGTTGGTATTCCGCCAGCGCGTCGGCTCCGCTTGCCAGGACGGTCCGGTTGTCGGCGGCGGCCGGGTCGATCCACGCCATCGGCAGCCTGCCGATGTTGTCGACCTTGGTGGGGCGGGTCGCGAACGTCAGCTTGACGATGTCGTCACCGTCGCGCAGGACGATGTGGTCGGCGATCGATCCGCTCGGCAGCAGGCGCACCCCGGATACGCTGTCCTGTTGGGGGTCCAGCCCGACGATCTGCGTGCCGCTCACGATGTCGGGGTCGGCCGCACCGAGCCGGCCGAGCAGCCGCGCCGCGCTGACGTGGTCGATCCACGGCACCGGCGCCAGCGAGCGACCGATCTCCTCGGCCACCAGGGTGAGGTCGACCAGGGTGGCGCCGTCGCCGCCCGCGTCTTCGGGCAACGCCATCGTGGCCGCGCCCATCGTGCACAGCCGCTCCCAGAGGCTCTTGTCGAAACCGGATGCCTCCGCGGCGCGGACGGTTTCGATCGAACAGTGCGTCTTGAAGAAGTCCTTGTACGCCGCCTGCAGCGCCTGGTGGTCGTCGGACAGGCTGTAGTCGAGCCTGCGCAGTTCGTAGCGGTCCATCACTGCTCCTCGTCGGCGCCGAAGAAGAACTTCTGCGCGTTGTTGTACAAGTAGTTGTCCAGCACCTCGGCCGGCAGGTCAAGGGCGAGCGCCTCGGGCACGACGCGGCGCATCTTGAGCACCGGCCAATCCGATGCGTAGATCACCTTGTCGGGTCCTCGGGTCCGCATGTAGTGCAGCAGGCTGTCGGGCAGCCGCTTGGGCGACCACGCCGACGTCATCAGGCGCAGATTCTGATATTTGATCAGCAGGCGGATCGCGACGTCCCACCACGGGTCGGCACCGTGGATCATGCAGAGCTTGAGTTCGGGGAACCGCACGCAGACCCGGTCGAGGTGGATCGGGTTCTGCACCTCGCCGGGGATCGGCGGTCCGGGGATCCCGGTGTTGACGCACAGCGGCAGCCCGAGTTCGGCGCATTTGGTGTAGAGCGGGTAGTAGACCGCGTCGCTGGGCGGGTACTGCCCGTCGCCCCAAAAGCTCGGTCCCACCGCCGCATACGCCACCGGCAGGTCGTTGACGACGGATGCCAGCTCCCGCAGCGACGGGATCGGCCGCAGCAGGTTGACCCCGCCGATCGCCAGCGCGAACCTGTCGGGCCGGGCGTCGACGAACTTGCGTGCCGTGGTGGAGGGTTTGGCGATGCTGTCCATCAGGATCGCCTTCTGGACCCCCTGCCCGTCCATCTCCTCGAGCAGCTCGCCGAGATCGACGGGGGCGAACATCGACTGCGGGCCCTTGAAGTAGTCGTCGCGGACCTTGAGCATCCAGGTCGGCTGCTGTTCGGTCTCGCCGAAGTGGACGTTGACCAGGCAGTCAATGGCCCGGTTGGCGCGCGCGCTCATGCGTTCACCTGTTGTGTCGCAGCGGCTTTGGCCCAGCGGTAGTCCGGTTTGCCGTTTCCGAGGCGACGCACCTGGTCGACGAAGATGAACTCTTTGGGCGCCTTGAACCGCGCCAGGCTCGATGTGCAGTGCGCGTGCAACGGGTCGTGGGCGGCCTCGGCACCGTCGCGCAGCGAAACGAGCGCGACGATCTCCTCACCCCAGCGCTCGCTCGGCCGCCCCACCACCAGGGCGTCGGATATGGCCGGATGCGCGCGCAGCACCTCCTCGACCTCCTCGACGAACACCTTCTCGCCTCCCGTGTTGACGACCAACGAATCACGTCCGAACAACCGCAGCGTGCCGTCGGCGGCCAGCGATCCCCGGTCGCCCGAGATCACCACACGCTGGCCGTCGACCACCGGGAAGGTCCGGCGTGTCGCCGCCTCGTCGTCGAAGTAGCCGAGCGGAATTCGGCCGCCGCGCGCAACAAAACCGATCTCGTCCTCGCCGGGTTCGAGGAAGCGTCGGTAGTCCTCGGAGAGCACCAGCGCACCCTCCCGCAGCTCGAAGGTCTCCTTCTGCTCACCGCGCTGGCTGCGGCCGAATCCGACGTTGCCGGTCTCGGAGGACCCGTACCCGTTGATGAGGGTGATCTGAGGCAGCAACTCCAGAAGGGCGTGTTGATGTTTCGGGTTGGTGGCCGCCCCGCCGGTCCCGATCGCGAACAAGGACGACAGGTCGTACGTCCCGCGACGCAGCTCCTCGACCAACGGCGCCGCGTAGGCGTCGCCGACCATCGTCATCAGACCGACCTTCTCCCGCTGGGCGGTTTCCAGCACTGCCCGCGCGTCGAATCGCGTTCGGTCGTAGAGGATCACGGGCAGGCCGTTGAGCAGGGCGGCGAACGCCGTCCACATCCCCGCCGCATGCATCAGCGGCGAGACCGCGAACCAGGCCTGACCGCCGTGCGCGACCTTGGCGTGGATCTCGTCGACCGACTCGTGGTCGGCCCCGTTCATCGAGATGACGTAGGTGTCGCTCTGCCGCCACATCACCCCCTTGGGCCTGCCGGTCGTGCCGCCAGTGCACACCATCATCACATCGTCGGGCGAGGCGGCGATGTCGACGTCGCTATCGCCTTGCGCGAGAACATCATCGAGTGTGACGGCGTCGGCGAGCTGTCGTACGGCTGTGTCGTCGTCGATCTCGATCAACAGGTCCGCCGAAGCGGGTGGCAGCACGTCGGCGAACTTCGGGCCGAACGACCGGTGGTAGATGACCGCGCGCGGACGCAGGTAATCGAGGAGTTCGGCGACCTCGCGCGGGGTGTAGTTGTAGTTGACGTTGACCGGGACCGTGCGGGCCTTCAGGCATCCGATCACCATGTCCGGGTACAGATCGTTGTGCATGAGCAGCGCGACGCGGTCTTGTCCGCACTCCCAGTTCTGCAGTTCGTCGCGTTCGCGGTGTGCCCCGAGCCCGTGTGCGGCCAGGTAGCTGGCGAGGCGGCGGGTGCGGTCCGCCGATTCACCGAAGGTGCTGCGGCGGCTGCCGCACACCGTCATCACCCGATCGGGTACCGCCTGGGCGATCGCGTCGAGAACCCCTCCGATCGTCCACTCGCTCATCGGCCAGCGCCCCCGAGGTTCCCGTTGTGCGGTTTCATCCGCGACACGCGGCCATGTCCGGATGAAACCGCACAGTGGCGCCTGATTCCGATTCCGGCCGGCATCACACGGCCGGAACGTTCACGCCGAGCAGGTCCAGTGCGTTGTCGCGCATCACCTTTCGGGTGTCTTCGACGCTGAACTCTGGGAACTGCGGGATGTCGGCGGTGAACGCCATCGGATCGGCGAGGCCCTCACCGTGCGGCCAGTCGGAGCCGAACAGGATCTTGTCCACGCCGATGGTCTCGGCCAGCAGTTTGACGTCGTCCTCGTAGTAGGGGGCGATCCAGACGTTGTTGCGCAACTGTTCGACCGGGTCTTCCTTGAAGTGGTACGGCGCTGTGTTCGCCGCCTTCTTGAGCCGTTTGATCAAGCGGTAGACGAAGTAGGAGCCGTTCTCGATGCTGGCCACCTTGAGCTTCGGGTGGCGGGTGAAGACCTGGTGCACGATCATCGACGCCATCGTGTCGTGGATCGCGCGGTCGTCGAGCAGGACCTGGTCGAGCGGGTCCTTCTTCCCGAAACCCTCGAACGTCGCTTTTCCACCCCACAATGCGGCGATCGCGAGGTAACCGCTGTCGGACAGGTGGAAGATCACCGGCACACCGGCTTCGGCCAGTCGCGCCCACACCGGGTCGTGCAGCGGATCACCCAGCGAGCGCGGCTTGACCGGACCGGGTACCGGCGCGGGCCGCACGCACACCGTCTTGGCGCCACGGCCGAGCACGAATTCGACTTCCTCGACGGCCTTGTCGGGATCGGCCAGCGAGACGATCGGCGCCGAGATGAACCGGTGGTCGGGCCGGTCGAAACCCCAGTCCTCGTCGAGCCAGAGGTTGAACGCGTGCACCGACGCCATGGTGGCCTCGATGTCGTGTTTGAGGGCCTCCTCGACCCCACACGCGAATGTCGGCAGCATGAACACCGTTTCGAGGTTCTGCTTGTCGAGGATCTTCACCCGGGCGTCGCGGTTCTGGTACTCGGGGTGATCCCCCAACCGGTCGACCTTCATCAGCGAGGCCGGATCCACACCGTCGGGGATCTCGCCGCGGAACAACAGATCCAGGCACCCCGGCTCGATGATCGGGTCGAACGTCGGGTTGGGGATGAAGTGGTTGACCACGCCGCCCATCACGGCGTAGGTGCGCTTGCCGTCGGTAAGCATCTGCACCCCACGGCGTTTGAACTCCTTGGGCAGGTGCCGGGTGAACGCGTCGATCGGCTCGTAGTAGTGGTTGTCGACGTCGATCGCCATGTAGTCGAGCGGTTTCGGGGAAGTCATGGCGTGTCCTCCTTGATCGGCGGAAAGTTCGGCGGGCGCTTCTCGAAGAAACTCGTGATGCCCTCGAGGAAATCGGGTCGGGTCATCGACTCGTGCATCAGCTTCTCGGCGTGGTCGCTGGCGTCGAAGACATCGCGCATGCTGTCTGCGTACACCTGTTGTTTGATCACCGCCAGCGAACTGGGCGCACAGTTGGCCGCGATGTCCTCGGCATAGCCGATCGCGTGCGGGAGCAACTCCTGCGGCGCCACCACGTCGTTGACCACACCCAGCCGGGCGGCCTCGTCGGCGAAGAACACCCGGCCGGACAACAGCAGGTCCATGGCCACGCCGGTGCCGACGATGCGCGGCAGGATCCAGGAGATGCCGTATTCGGCGATCAACCCACGCCGGGCGAACGACGTGGTGAACTTGGCGCCCTCGGCCGCGAAGCGCACGTCGCACGCCAGGGCGAGAGTCAGCCCCATGCCCGCGCAAGCGCCGTTGATCGCGGCGACGACGGGCTTGCGCATGCCCATCAGAAAATGTGGATGCCGGGCGCCGACCAGCTTTCCGACGTCGGTGTCGGCGGCGGCATCGACCGTTGCGGCACTGATCGTCGTCAGGTCCCCCATGTCGGCTCCGGCGCAGAACGCGCGGCCGCTGCCGGTGACCACGATCGCGCGCACCGCGGGGTCGGCCTCGGCGTCGTCCATGCGCTCGTAGAACGTGCCGGCGAGCCCGCCACCCCACCCGTTCATCCGGTCGGGCCGGTTGAGCGTGAGCAGCGCGACCCCGGTGTCGAACACCTCGTAGCGGACCGGCGCGGCCTCGGAGTCGGAGTGGGCGTCGGCGACTTGGTCAGGAGCGCTCACCCAGCAGTCCCCTTCCAGCGGCGCAAGCTCTGTGAATGCTCATACTGTACACCTATCGGTAGTGCCTTCCGCAACCGTCGCCCAGCTAGTTGTCGACCAGCCCGAGCCGCCGATAAGCGGTGTCGATCTGGGCTTTCGCCTCGGCGGGCAGGTGGGCCTGCGGCGGCCGGGAGTGCGGATACTCCCCGATCGGCAGGCCGAGCGCCGACGCCGCGTACTTGAACGCGCCCCCCCAGTGGGTGAAGTAGTCGGGCCGCCCTGGATAGCAGGTGAACCACGAGCCCATGTCGAGGTCGAACTGGTCGAGCCCGGACTCGCGCGCGTGGTCCATCGCCTCCACGAGTTTGTCGTTGACGATCAGCTCCCAGTACTCGCTGAACACGCGTCGCTCGGGGGTCTCGAACAGGTAGCCGGCGGTGCCGAGCTGCGCGGGGCAGACGATGCCGTCCCGCAGCCAGCCCGCGCGGTAGACGGTCTTGTCGCACTCCCACACCGCGAGATCCGGCACCAACTCGTGCAGCATCCGGCTCGCCATCGGGCGGAACGCGCCCTCCTTCGTCGCGCACACCGCCGGAATCTGGTCGTAGATGGCGGCGCTTTCGGCCGGCGTCAGGACATAGCCCGACGACGGCGAATTGAACATGCCCAACGCGATGTCGGTGCGGTCGGCGATGTAGCGGAAGAAGTTCAGCACACCCTGCCCGCCGTGCGCCTCCATCATCGGGGTCTGAATGTAGACGATGTCGGCGCCGGCCTCCTGCGCGTGACGCGTGAGCTCGAGGCAGTCCTTGGCCGCCGTCGCCGCCGTGCACGCCTGCACGACGACGTCGGGGTTGGCGGCGCGGCCCTCCTCGATCGCGATCTCCAGCAATCGCTTTCGCTCGTCGATGGTCAGCGCCCAGAACTCGGCGATACCGCTCGTACACCACAACAGCGAATGGTTCAACGCACCGACGCAGTGCCGCACCAGCGTCCGGTAGGCGTCCCAGTCGATGTCGTCGCCGTCGACGCCGCGGAACGGCGTGTACAGCGAATCACCGATCCCGCGCAGATGATTTCGAGCCCACTCCCGGGCGTCCTTCGCCGAAGCCACGATGACCTCCTCAGCCGATTCCGATGAACCTCACGCGAGGGTTCAGGTGAAATCTGAGCCCCCGTCGACGTTGACGTTGGCACCGGTCATGTACGAGTTGCGTCGTGACGCGAGAAACGCGACCACGGGCGCGATTTCGTCGGGCAACCCCGCGCGCGGGAGATGCGCCGGGTGGCCGAAGTGCTCGCCGATGGCCGACATCAACGCGTACGGATCGTTGCCGTCGACGCCCACCGACTCGGCCCAGCCGATCAGCGCCTCAGAGGCGATGCTGCCCGGAGAGACCACGTTGACCATGATCTCGTCGGGGGCCAGCAGCAGCGACAGGTTCTTCGAGATGCTCGTCAGCGCCGCTTTGGCGGCGGTGTAGGCGGGCAGGATCACGCTCTGCCGTTGCGTCGAATGGGCGGAGAAGTTGACCACGCGCGCCCATTCGGCCGCGCGCAACAGCGGTAGCGCCGAGCGCACGCAATGCACCATGCCCATCACGCCGCTGTCGAACGCGATGCGCCACTGCTCGTCGGTCAGGTCCTCGAAGGTGCCGACGGCATCGGGGCCGACGGCGTTGATCAGGATGTTGAGTCTGCCGTCCCAGCGCTGCGCGACTTCGTCGAAGGCTTGCTGCACCTGATCGGCGTCGGTGGTGTCGGCACTCAGCGCGAGCGTGTCCGGGCTGCCGATTTCGGCAAGGGCAGTCGCCGCGTCGGCGAGGACATCCGGCGTCCGTCCGACAATTGCGACCCTGGCTCCGTCCTCGGCCAGGCAGCGCGCAGTCGCAAAACCCATTCCGCGCCCGCCGCCGACGACGACAGCGGTGGCGTCTTTCAGCCCGAGGTCCATGCGGCCTTTCGCTCACCCGATTGCGTAGAAAAGCTTACTATAGGACTTACAGTAGAACAGCGGAATCCACGTGGAGACCGGTGACGGAACGGCTCCCGGTATGGTTGACGGCAACGGCGCACCCGCGACACACCTGCATTGGCGCAGATCAGGGGCGGCTGACGGTACATTCAGGTCCACCAACCCCGCTCTACGGGGCGTGCGCGCGGCTTATTCGATGGAGGTGCCCTAGGTGGCAAGGCAGGCGACCGCGGAGAAGCGTCAACGACGCGAGCGCGGATCGATCAATCCCGACGACATCATCAAGGGCGCCTTCGAACTCGCCGAAGAGGTGGGCATCGACAACCTGTCCATGCCGCTGCTCGGCAAGCATCTCGGCGTCGGCGTCACCAGCATCTACTGGTACTTCCGCAAGAAGGACGATCTTCTCAACGCGATGACCGACCGCGCGCTGCGCCAGTACGTCTTCGCCACGCCCTACGTCGAAGCCAAAGACTGGCGCGAGACGCTGCGCAACCATGCCCACACCATGCGAAAGACGTTCATGGGCAACCCGATCCTTTGTGACCTGATCCTCATCCGGTCGGCGCTGAGCCCCCGGGTGGCCAAGCTCGGCGTGCAGGAGGTGGAGAAGGCGATCGCCGGCCTGGTGGAGGCTGGCCTGTCGGCCGAGGACGCGTTCGACACCTACTCGGCGGTCTCGGTGCACGTTCGCGGATCCGTTGTGCTGCACCGCCTTCGGGAGAAGAATCGGGCCGCCAACGAGGGCCCCAGCGATCTCGAGGACACCATGAGCATCGACGCCGACAGCACACCGCTGCTGGCGTTGGTCACAGAGAAGGGCCACCACATCGGCGCGGCCGACGACAAGAACTTCGAGTTTGGTCTCGAGTGCATCCTCGACCGGGCGGAACGCCTGATCGACGACGCCGGCGCGAAGTCGGCGAAGAAGACCGCCCGCAAGCGCTAGATGCGGGTTCGGTGTAGTTGGTCGCGCTCACCGCAACCAACTACACCCAAGCCTGCTAGACCTCGACGACGACCGCGCCGCCCTGGCCGCCGCCGGCACACATGGCCGCGACGCCGATTCCGCCGCCGCGCCGCTGCAATTCGTAGACCAGCGTGGTGACCATCCGCGCGCCCGACGCCGCGATGGGATGGCCGAGGCTGCAACCACTTCCGGAGAAGTTCACCAGCTCCTCGTCGATGCCGTACTCGCGGCACGCCGCGATCGGCACCGACGCGAAAGCCTCGTTGATCTCCCACAGCGTGACGTCGGACGGCTTGAGGCCGGCGCGGTCGAGCACCTTGCCGATCACCTTCACCGCACCGAGCCCGCAGTCGCGCGGCGGCACACCCGCTGCGGCCCAGGCCTTCACGGTGGCCAGCGTGGTCAGGTTGTTGGCGGCGGCATAGTCGCTGTCGACTAGCGCTACCGCGGCGGCCGCGTCGTTGGTGCCGCTGCTGTTGCCCGCGGTGATCGAGAAGCCCTCGATCTCGGGGTGCAGGGGCTTGAGCCCGGCCAGCTTCTCGGCCGTGGTGTCGCGGCGCGGGTGCTCGTCGACGCTGAACTCGGTGACCGAGCCATCGAACTGCTGCACCTTCAGCGGCACGATCTCGTCGACGAACTTGCCCGCGTCGATCGCGGCGATCGCGCGCTGGTGTGAGCGCGCAGCCCAGGCGTCCATCTCCTCGCGCGTGATGCCGACCGACTGCGCGGTGTTCCACCCGACGGTGATCGACATGTCGCGCGTCGGCGCGTCCGGCGTCTCGACGTGGGTGGGCGGCATCCACTTCTCTTCGAACTTCAGTTCAGGGCCCGGGATACGCCAGTTGACCAGCGGCGTCATCGACAGCGACTGCACACCGCCGGCGATCAGCGCACGTTCCATACCGGAGCCGATCTGCGCCGCGGCGTTGCCGATCGCGGTGAGGCTGCCCGCGCAGTGCCGGTTCACCGACTGGCCCGGGACATCCGGCAACCCGGCCGCGTCGGCCGCATAGCGCGCCAAATCGCCCCCGCCATAATGGGATTCGGCGAAGATCAGATCGTCGATGTCGTTGGGGTCGATACCCGAGCGACGGATCACCTCCGGCAGGACGGCGGTGATCAGCGTCTCCGGCGGAGTGTTGACCAGCGTCCCCTTGAAGGATCGGCCGATCGCGGTCCTGGCGGCACCGACGATGACGGGTGTTCCCATGTTTCTACCTCGGGTTTCGACGTTAACGACGTTACAAAACTAACAGATACTGTAGCGGACGCCGCTACTCGGGCTCCGGTACATGGAAATGCTCGTCACGCAGCCGGAACGCCTCCTTGGTGCCGTGCTGGGCGCGGGTCTTGACGAAGTTGAATTCCCCCTCTGCGAACTGCAGGTTCGTCCCGTACGCATGGAACAGGTAGCTCGCCACTTCCTCGCCCTGGTAGGCCTGGCTCTGCTCGACGAGGCGGAACGCCTCCTTGGCGATCACGACGCCGTCGGCGGGCATCTTGGCGGCCTTCTCCGCCCAGTACCGGGCCCGCTTGGTCACCTGGTCTGCCTCGCAGGTCTCGGTGAAGACGCCGAGATGTTCGACCGAGCCGGCCTCGACGATGTCGCCGGTCAGCAGCAGTCGGCGCGCCAGCACGGGGCCCAGCCGATGGAAGAACATGTGCAGGCTGCCCAGCGCGGGCCCCAGGAACCGGGTGGCAGGCATGCCGATCTTGGTGGTGCGGGCGATGACGGAGATGTCGGTCATCAGCGCCATCTCGAAGCCGCCGCCCAGGGCGTACCCGCTGATCTCCCCCACCGTGACCTTCGGAAAGCCCATGAAGTTGTGGTAGAAGCCGAACGACTTGCGATCCACCGTGAGCCGGCGCCGTTGGCTCGGGCGCCGCTTGGCTTGCGCCGAGTCCTTCTCGCCATACCAGCCGTACGCGTTGTTCATATCGGCCCCCGTGCTGAACACCCCCTCGGCGCCGCGCAGCAACACGACGGTGATGTCGTCGTCCTCGGCAACCTGGTCGAGGTAGCGACCGACGGTCTCGCGCATCGCCGCGTCGTAGGAGTTGCGCTGCGCGGGGTTGTTCAGCGTGATGGTCGCGATCCGCTTGTCGCGGTCGACGTCGAACAGCACGCGGTCATCGGCGGTGGTCATGGAGTGTCCTCACTGAACGTCGGAAATGAGCTTGGCCTCAATAGTTTTGTCCGTTCCGGCCGCGAGCGTGTTGCGCCGTGCGACCGCAAGGTGGTCGGCGGCCAGTCGCGCCGCGCGGGCCTGGTTGCCGTCGCGGATCGCGTCGAGCAGGCGTTGGTGATCGCGCAGCGCGGCCCGCATCGTCTTGTCGTTCATCGGATCGGCGCCCGTCTCATCGCCCCACACCGACGACTCGTGCGCCGACCAAATCAGCTCCAGCGAGCCGATCAACAGGATCATTGGCTCGTTGCCGCAGCGGGAGACGATCGTCTCGTGGAACCGCCGGGCATTGGGGACATACCGTGACGGGTCGTCGAATTCGTCGATCTGTCTCTGTATCTCGTCCTCGAGGTGGGGCACGACCTCGGTCATGCGGTCGGCCCTGGCCGCGCACATGCTCGCGCAGATCGGTTCGAGGTGCAGCAGTGCGCCGCTGACGTCCGCGGGAGTCGCCGACCGGGCCTGCAGCACCATGCTGATCATGTGGGCGGTGCGGTCCGCCGACGGCTGATGCACGACCGCACCCCCCATGTTGCCGCGCCGTACCGAGATCAGGCCCTCCGTCTCGAGGATGTGGATGGCCTCGCGCAATGCCGGTGGGCTGACGCCGAACTCGGCGAGCAGGCCGTCCTGCGATGGCAGCACGTCGCCCTCTTTGAGCCGCCCGGACAGGATGTCGTCTCGCAGCCGCGCAGCGATGATCTCGGCCACTCGGGGCTGACGGATCCTGTGCGCGCTGGTCATCTCGGCCGGCGCTTCCCGAATCGGAACACCGACAGCCGCTCGGGTGAGGACGCCGACGTGTTGAACTCACCGATGCACAACACCTCGTCGCCGAGCAGCAACCGGGCCGTCGGTGTCACGCGGCCGTCGGCCTCCACGCGACTCACGTCGAATTGCAGCTCCGTGAGGATCGGCGTCGGCCTGCGGAAGGTGACGGTCAACGAGCGGGTCTTGCCCGTTCGGCCCATGGCGCAGCTGTGATGCTGGGTCACGCAGTCAAAGAACACGGCGAGAAACCCACCGTTGACCAAGCCTGGTGGACCTTCGAAGACGACCGGGAACGTGACCCTGCCCGACGCGGAGTCCACGTCGAGCTCATCGACGGTGTATTCGGGAAACGCCGGGTTGTACGCGCCGACGTCGAAGGCGTGGTCGAGGTATACCCGCTGCGCCTCCGCGGCGTCGGGGCCTATGCGCGGCGTCATATCGGTCGGTGCGACGGCGGCCAATTCGCGTTCCCAATCACCGATCTGGCGCAGCATCACGTCGACGGTGGGATGGTCGTGTTCCAGCGACAGCAGCAGGCCGCTGAGCCGGCGCAGGGCACCGGCGGCCGCGACGGTCTGCGCCAGCGGTTGCTCGCCGTAGCTCGGCGTGTCCTGTGCCATCGATGGCCTCTCGTCGGCGGCGACAGCTTTCCGACCGCTGTCCTTGCTAAGTTCTACAAGATAGCAATACTGTATGTCTAACCGTATAGCTCGAGATTGGCGGATTCAACGGTGACCGATGCGGCTGACGACGGCGTGGTCGAGACCTCGCGCGACGGCGCGATCCTGCGTATCACGCTGAACCGCCCTTCGCGGCGTAACGCGTTGAGCCGCAGCATGACCGACACGCTCGTGGCGACATTGACCGCAGCCGCCACCGACGATTCCCTCCGCGCCGTGCACATCCGTGGCGAAGGGTCGGATTTCTGCGCCGGGGTCGACTGGGTGGCTTCCAACGCCGGTGACCGGCGTCCCCGCACCGGCGATATCCTCCGGCGCCAACCCCACACCGCGCACCGAGTGGTCGAACTGGTCCATACACTTCATCTACCGGTGGTGTGCACGGTGCGCGGCTGGGCCGCCGCGCTCGGTTGCAACCTGGCGCTGGCAGCCGACTTCACCGTGGCCGCCAAGGACGCCGTGTTCTGGGAGCCGTTTCTCGGCCGCGGTTTCAGCCCCGACTCGGGTTCGACCTGGCTGCTGCCCCGCCTCGTCGGGCTGGCACGCGCCAAGCGGATGCTGCTGCTGGGCGAGAGGGTCAGCGGCGCCGACGCGGCGCAGTGGGGTCTGATCCACGCTGCGGTGCCCGAAGACGAATTGTCCGCGGTGAGCGACGAACTCGTCGAGCGGTTGGCATCCGGGCCGACCGTCGCGATGGGCTTTGCCAAACAATCCATGCACTACGGTCAGCACGCGTCGCTTTCCGACACCATGGACAGGGAGCTCTACAACGTCGAGTTATCCTGCCGAACCACCGATTTCAAAGAAGGGCTGGCGGCGTTCCGCGACAAGCGCCCGCCGGAATTCCAAGGGCGCTGACGGATAGGAAGACGATGTCCCCCACTTTCGAGAACATCACCTACGAGGTCGACGGGCACAAGGCCACGATCACCTTGAACCGGCCCAATGCGCTCAACGCGCTGAGCCCGCACATGGTCTCAGAGCTTCGCAACGCCTACGACGAAGCCGAGAACGACGACGACATCTGGATCCTGATCGTGACCGGCACGGGCCGTGCGTTCTGCACCGGCGCCGATGTCGGGGAGATCCCCGAGGACGGCAGGGTCATCTACGAGCGGCCGTACCTGTCCACCTACGAGCAGTGGGAGGCGCCGCAGGAGGGCACTCCCCCGTTTCGGCGGATGGCCAAGCCGGTCCTCACTGCCGTGAACGGGTTGTGTTGTGGGGCAGGACTGGACTGGATCACCACCGGCGACATCGCGATCGCCTCCGACAAGGCCACGTTCTTTGATCCACACGTGAGCATCGGTCTGGTGGCCGGCCGCGAGATGGTCCGGCTGGCCCGGATCCTGCCGCGCAACATCGCGCTACGCATGGCGCTGATGGGCAAGCACGAGCGGATGAGCGCCGAACGGGCGTACGAGCTGGGCATGATCAGCGAGGTGGTCGAGCACGACAAACTGTTGGAGCGCGCGCACGAGATCGCCGACATCGTCAACTCGAATGCCCCGCTCGCGGTCCGGGGTACCCGGTTGGCCATCCACAAGACGCTCGACCTGCCGCTGCACGAGGCGGAGATCCTCGCCGAGACGTTCCGCGAGCGGGTGGTGCGCACCGACGACGCCGCCGAGGGCCCCAAGGCGTTCATGGAGAAGCGCACCCCCAACTGGCAGTGTCGATAACATGTCGGAGCCGTCGTTCGAGACCATCCTCGTCGATGTGGACGCCACCGACCACGTCGCGACCATCACGCTGAACCGACCGGAGTCGCTGAACGCCTTCAACCGCGCGATGTGTGAGGAGATGTCGCAGGCGTGGCAGCTCGTCAAGACCGACGACGCGGTCAACGCGGTGGTGCTTCGTGCGGCGGGCGACCGCGCGTTCAGCGCGGGCCTGGATATCAAGGAGTCCTACGGCCAGCCTCAAAACGTGTGGAACCACGAGGATCCCGGCGAGCACCTCAGCCCGAAGTGGCAGAAGATGTGGAAGCCGGTTGTCTGCGCGGTCCACGGCATGTGCACAGCGGGGGCGTTCTATTTTCTCAACGAGGCCGACGTGGTCATCTGTTCGCAGGATGCCACCTTCTTCGACTCCCACGTGAGCGCAGGCCTGGTGTGCGCACTGGAACCGATCGGGCTGATGCGACGCGTCGGCCTTGCCCAGTCGCTGCGGATCGCGTTGATGGGCAACGACGAACGCGTCAGCGCCACCACGGCTCTGCAGATGGGCTTGGTGACGGAGGTGGTTCCCGCCGGCCACCTGTGGACACGCGCACACGAGATCGCCGCCGGCATCGCCGCAAAACCGCCCTCAGCGACACAAGGCACCGTCAAGGCGATCTGGGAGTCGCTGGAGAAGCCCTATCGCGCAGCGATGGAGCAGAACTTGATCTACACCCGGCTGGGCAATCCGCTCGGTCAGGCCGAGTTGGCCCAAGCGCCAACGGCCACGCGATCCGAACCGAGGATCCGCTGATGGGTGATCACCCGCTCAGCAGACGCATCAGGGACGTGCTCGCCATCGATCCGGACGCCCCTGCCATCGAATACGAAGGGCAATGGGTCACGTGGGGTCAGTTGTACGGACTGGCCTCGCAGGTCCACGGGGTCGGGGTGATGGGGCGCCAGGTCGGAATGCTGTTGCGCAACACGCCCGCCCATGTCGCGAGCTTCCTCGGTGTCCTGCTCGGTGGAGGCACCGTGGTGGTCGTCAACCCGTCGCGCGGCGACGAGCGCATCAGGGCCGACCTCGCCGCGCGGGCGCTGCCGGTGGTGATCGGCGAACAGGACGACCTGACGCGGCTGGTGCGCACCCCGGGCACCGACACGGTGGCGATCTCGACGGTTCGCGACCCCATCCGTTTGACCGCGGCCCGCGCCCTGGTGCCCGAGGAGAACCGCATCGGCGTCGCGGTGCGGATGCTGACCAGCGGCACGACCGGGCCGCCCAAGCGGATTGACCTCACCTACGACATGTTGGCGCACAGCGTGATCGGCGAAGGCTTCGACGAAGCGCCGACGCCGAAGCAACTGCGGCGCGGGGTGGCCATCGTCAACGCCCCGCTGGTGCACATCGGTGGGGTGTTCCGGGTGCTGCAGTGCGTCTGCGAGGGGCGTTCGTTCGTCCTTCTCGACCGTTTCGAACTGACGCGCTGGGCCGACGCGGTGCGGCGTCACCGTCCGCGCGCGGTGTCCCTTGTGCCCGCGGCACTGCGCACCGTGTTGCACTCGGACCTGACCCGCGACGATCTGGCCGGTATCCAGGCGGTCACCTCCGGCACCGCACCACTGTCCGCCGAGGACGCCGACGCGTTCACCGAGAAATTCGGCATGCCGGTGTTGACGTCTTATGCCGCAACCGAGTTCGGTGGCGGGGTTGCCGGCTGGACGCTGGCCGACTACCAGCAGTACTGGCAGACCAAGCGGGGCAGTGTGGGTAGGGCCAGCCTCGGCGCACAACTGCGCGTCGTCGACGATGACGGGCGCCCCCTCGGCGTCGATCAGCCCGGTCTACTCGAGGTCAAGCCCGGCCAGGTGGGCCCCGCGGCGGACTGGATGCGCACCACCGACCTGGCCCGCATCGATTCCGACGGGTTCGTATGGATCCTGGGACGCGCGGATCAAGCCATCATCCGCGGCGGTTTCAAGGTCATGCCTGACGATGTGCGCTCAGCACTCGAGAGCCACCCCGCGGTGCACAGCGCCGCTGTCGTCGGTCGACCCGACGATCGGCTCGGCGAGACACCGGTGGCGATGGTGCAGCCGCGCGAGCCGGTCGACGCCGCGACGCTCGAGGAGTTCCTCCGAATTCACTTGGCCCACTATGAGGTTCCCACCGCGATTGCGATCGTCGAGCAGATGCCGTGCACTCCCTCGGGTAAACCCGACCTGAGCGCGGTCCGGCAACACTTCGAGACCGGAGCCACCGCCGGCCATGGCTGACCGCACCGTCGGGTCGGTGCTGCGCGCGCAGGCCGCTGCGCGGGGTGATCACCCGCTGCTGATCTGCGATGCGGACCGGGTGAGCTATACCGACGCCGAACGCCGGTCGGCCCGGCTGGCTCGCGGGCTGATCTGTCTCGGCGCGGGCAAGGGCACGCACGTGGGCGTGTTGTATCCGAACGGGTCGGCGTTCGTCGTGGCGATGCTGGCCGCGGCGCGGATCGGCGCCGTGGTGATCCCGGTTTCGACGCTGGCGACCGCACCGGAGATGCGCGAGCAACTCGCCCACTCCGATGTCGAGATTCTCCTGGCCACAGGGGCATACCGATCTCACGACTACCGACAACGGCTCGCCGACGTCGAGGGCCTTCCGCTGCTCCGTCACGTTCTCGTCGACACCGAGCCGACGGAGTTGGCCGACGCCGACCTGTTGGCCGCGCTCGAAGCCGATGTCGAACCGTGCGACGAGTTGGCGATCATCTACACCTCGGGGTCCACCAGCGCACCCAAGGGTGTCGTGCACACGCACGCCGGGCTGCTAGACCACCAGGTGGTGCTCAATGAGATCCGCGGGCTGACCGGCGAGGTCAGGCTGTTCAGCAATTCGCCGTTCTTCTGGATCGGCGGGTTCGCCTATTCGGTGTTGGCCACCCTGCTCGCCGGCGCAACGCTGTTGTGCTCCAACGCCGTCGATGCCGGCGAAACACTCGACCTGCTGGAGGCCGAGAAGCCGACGATGACCAACGGGTTCGTGGCGGGTATCGCGCACCTGGCGCGACACCCCAGCCTGCCCAGCCGCGATCTGTCATCGATCAGGCGCGGCAACCTGTACCCGATCATGGCGTCCGACGTCCGGCCCGCCGACCCCGAACTGCGCCACACGATGCTCGGCATGACCGAATCCGGAAGCGTCATCCTCGCCTGCGCCGACGAATCCGATCAGCCCGAGCATCGGCGCGGATCGTTCGGCAAGCCGGTACCCGGATTCGATGTCAAGGTCGTCTATCCCGATACCGGAGCGCCCGTGGGCACCGGCTCCGTCGGTGAGCTGTGCGCCCGTGGGCCGTTCATGATGCAGCGGTATTACAAGCGCAGCCGGGAGGAGTGCTTCGACTCCGACGGCTGGTTCCACACCGGCGACCTCGTTCGCACTGACGCCGACGGCTTCTTCTACTTCGTCGGCCGCCGCGGCTCGCTGATCAAGACCGCGGGCGCCAATGTCGCACCCGCGGAGGTGGAACGGGCGATCGCGAAGGTGACCGGCGGTGTCGTCGCGCACGTGATCGGCCTCCCCGACGCCGAACGCGGCCAGCTGGTCGCCGCGGTCATCGCGCTGGAAGACGGTGCGTCATTCGACGAGACCGGATGTCGTGAGCGACTCAAGAACGAGCTGTCTTCCTACAAGATCCCACGGCGGTTCGCCGCAGTGCCCGCTGCCCACGTCCCGGTGTTGTCGAGCGGAAAGGTCGACTTGTCGAAATTGGCAGAGGTTTTCGATGTCTGACACGATCGACGCGCTGGTGCGATGCTGCGCCGCCGAACATGGCGACAAGCCGGCGGTAATCGACCCGTCGGCCGAGATCACCTACGCCGGACTCGACGCCAACACGCGCGAGATGGCAGCCGCGTTCGTGGCCGCAGGGGTGGGCAAGGGCAGTCGGGTCGCGTTGATCATGCCGAACTGCGTCGAGTGGGTGCGGATCGCGATCGCGCTGACCCGCGTCGGCGCGGTGCTGGTGCCGTTGAGCACGCTGTTGCAGCCACCCGAACTCGCGGCCCAGCTTCGCGTGGCGGCGGTGCAGTTCGTGGTGGCCGTCGAGGAATTCCGCGGCCACCGCTACCTCGACGACATCCGCGCCCAACGCGGCAATCTCCCGGCTCTGCGCGAGGTCTGGCGCGCGGACCGGCTCCCATCGGGTGGCGCGGCGCCCGTCGACGAGATCGCGGCCGCGGTCACCCCGAGCGACACGCTGGCGATCATGTTCACCTCGGGTAGCAGCGGCCCACCCAAGGGTGTGATCCATTCCCACGGCAACGCTCTGGGCGCGGTGCGATCCGGTTTGGCGGCGCGTTGCATTTCCGCAGGCACCCGGTTGTATCTACCGATGCCGTTCTTCTGGGTGGGCGGGCTGGCGGGCGGCCTGCTGTCTGCGCTGCTGACCGGTGCGACGCTGGTGACCGAGGAGATGCCCCGCCCGGAGACGACACTGCGCCTGATCGAACGCGAGCGCGTGACGCTGTTTCGCGGCTGGCCCGATCAGGCGGCGGCGCTGGCACGCGCGAACGCCGCTGTGGGAGCTGATCTGTCACAGCTGCGGCCCGGCAGCATGGAGGCGTTGCTGCCACCCGAGCAGCGCGCGGCCCGCGGCGCCCGGGCCAATCTGTTCGGTATGACCGAGTCGTTCGGACCGTACTGTGGCTACCCCGCCGACACCGACATGCCGCGCTCGGCATGGGGCAGTTGCGGAAAACCCTTCGACGGCATAGAAGTTCGCATCGTCGACCCCGACACCGGCGAGCCGGTGCCGGCCGGGACCATCGGGATGATCCAGATCCGCGGGCCACACGTCATGCGGGGTATCTGCCGCCGCAGCCGGGAGGACGTGTTCACTCCTGACGGCTTCTACCCGACCGGCGACCTCGGGCATCTCGACGACGACGGCTTCATGTTCTACCACGGCCGCAGCGACGACATGTTCAAGGTCAGCGGCGCGACGGTGTACCCCAGCGAGGTGGAGCGCGCGTTGCGGACCATCGACGGGGTGCTGAACGCGATCGTCACCGACGTGGCAGGTGCCGTCGGTGCCGTCGTGGTGTCGGCACGACCCGTGGACGAGCTGCGCGTCGAGGCCCGGAACCGGTTGAGCGCCTTCAAGGTCCCGACGGTGTGGCTCGTGACCGGCAAGGACGACGACATCCCTCGCAAGGCGTCGGGCAAGGTCGACGTCCGGGCGCTGCGCGAAGTCCTGCGCGAGCAGGTCAGGTGACCACGCCTCGCTCTGTGAGGTGGTCGATCAACGGCTTCGCGCCTGCGGCGAGGTGTTCAGACATCTCGGCGCGGGCGAGGCGCTCGTCGTGCTGTTCCAGTGCGGCCAGCAGCCTGCGGTGGTGATCGTTCGACTTCTCCGGCCAGCCCGCGATGACCGGGAAGACCGACTCGGGGGCGTAGCGGGTGATTTGTGACATCAGCTGGGCCAGCTTGGGTGAGTCCGCTGCAACGTTGATGGCACGGTGGAATTCGTGGTTGAGCCGTACCGCCCGCTCGTCGTCGACGGCCGCGTACGCCGCTTCCAGGTCGGACTGGATCTGCTTCAGGTCGCGCAATTGATCGTCGGTGATGTTGGCCGCGGCACGCGCCGCGAGCTCACCACCGATGTACGCCTGCACATTCGACACGTCGGTGAGGTCGCGGCCCGTCACCGGCAACACGACGAAACCGCGCCGCGGCTGTTGGGCCAGTAACCCTTCGGCCTTCAACTCGAACAGCGCCTCGCGGACCGGGGTGACGCTGATGCCCAGTTCGGCGGCCAGTTGCTCCAGCCGCACGTACTCACCGGCGCCGTAGGTGCCGTCGAAGATGCGTTTGCGCACGAAACGTGCGACGTCCTCGGCGAGTTGAGGCCGGAAGGCGAATTCGGGCGCTGTCACAGTCACACCTGATAGTCGGCGAGCAACCGCTTGCTGATGATGTTCTTCTGGATCTCGCTGGTGCCCTCGCCGATCAACAGGAACGGCGCGTCGCGCATCAACCGCTCGATCTCGTATTCCTTGGAGTACCCGTAACCACCGTGGATTCGGAAACTCTGCTGGGTGACCTCCGAACAGAATTCGCTCGCGAGGTACTTCGCCATTCCGGCCGCGACGTCGTTGCGTTCCCCGGAGTCCTTCAGCCGGGCGGCGTTGACCATCATCAGATGGGCCGCCTCGACTTTGGTTGCCATTTCGGCCAATTGGAAGGCGATGGCCTGGTGCTCGGAGATCGGCTTGCCGAACGTCTGGCGCTGCTGGGCGTAGCGGACCGCCAGTTCGAACGCGCGGATGCCGACACCGCACGCCCGCGCCGAGACGTTGACCCGGCCGACCTCGATTCCGTCCATCATCTGGAAGAATCCCTGCCCCGGCGCCTCGCCGAGGATGTCGTCGGCCTTGGCCACGTAGCCGTCGAAGATCAACTCGGTGGTGTCGATGCCCTTGTAACCGAGCTTGTCGAGCTTGCCCGGAATCGTCAGGCCCGGCGCGACTTCCCCGTAACCGACCGGCTTTTCGACCAGGAACGCGGTCAGGTTGCGATGCGGTTTGTCGGCTCCCTCGTCGGTGCGGACCAACACCGCGACCAGGGTGGACGTGCCCCCGTTGGTCAACCACATCTTCTGACCGTCGATCCGGTAGGTGCCGTCGTCGTTGCGGGTGGCCCGCGTCCGGATCGCGGCGACGTCGGAACCGAGTTCGGGTTCGGACATCGAGAACGCACCGCGCGTCTCCCCCGTCGCCATCCGCGGCAGGTAGCGGTGCTTCTGCGCATCGGTGCCGTGCTGACGCAACATGTAGGCGACGATGAAGTGGGTGTTGAGCACACCGGAGATGCTCATCCAGCCGCGCGCCAACTCCTCGACGCACAGCGCGTACGTCAGCAGCGATTCGCCGAGGCCCCCGTACTCCTCGGGGATCATCAGCCCGAACAGCCCCATCTCCTTCATCGCATCGACGATGGCCTGTGGGTAAGTGTCGGTCTTCTCGAACTCCGGCGCGTTCGGGATGATCTCCTTCTCGACGAATTGACGCACGGTGGACAGGATTTCGGTCTGGACATCGGTCAGGCCCACTGTCTGCGCGAGTTTGGTCATGCGTCGACCCTCTCGAACACCGCGGCCAGCCCCTGGCCGCCGCCGATGCACATGGTCTCCAAGCCGTAGCGGGAGCCGCGCCTCATCAGTTCACGCGCCAGCGTCGCCAGCATCCGACCGCCCGTCGCGCCGACGGGATGCCCGAGCGAGATTCCCGAGCCGTGCACGTTCGTGCGTTCGGTGTCGGCCGCGCCGAAACTCCACTCCCGCATCACAGCAAGGGCCTGCGCGGCGAACGCCTCATTCAGCTCGATCAGGTCGATGTCGGCCAACGACAGTCCCGCCTTGGCCAGCGCCACCTCGGTGGCGGGCACGGGCCCGATCCCCATGACGTTGGGGGCCACGCCCGCCGAACCCCACGACACCAGCCGCACCAGCGGCGTCAGTCCCAGCTCTTCGGCCTTGTCGCGCGTGGTCACCACGCACATCGATGCGGCGTCGTTCTGGCCGCTCGCGTTGCCTGCGGTGACCGTCGCGTCCGGATCCTGCTTGCCGAGAACGGGTCTCAGCTTCGCCAGTGATTCGAGCGAGGTGTCGGGTCTCGGGTGCTCGTCGGTGTCGATCACCTCTTCGCCTTGCCGGGTGCGCACCGTGACGGGGATGATCTCCTCGGCCAGGATGCCGTCTTTCTGGGCGGCCACCGCGCGACGATGAGACGTCACGGCCAGCTCGTCCTGCTCTTCCCGCGAGATGTCGTACTGCCTGCGCAGGTTCTCGGCGGTCTCGAGCATCCCGCCGGGCACCGGATAGTGCTTGCCACCGGCGGTGGTGCGGCCGCGGGCCAACGAGTCGTGCAGCATGACCCCGCCGGGCGCAGGGCCCCACCGGACGTCGGTCGAGTAGAACGTCACGTTGCTCATGCTCTCCGCGCCACCCGCGATCACGACGTCGTTGTCGCCGTTGGCAACCTGCAGACACGCCTGGATGACGGCTTGCAGACCCGAACCGCACCGCCGGTCGACCTGCATACCGGGCACGGTCACCGGCAGCCCGGAGTCCAGCGCCACGACGCGGCCGATGGCGGGCGCCTCGCTGCTCGGATAGCAGTGACCAAGGATCACGTCCTCGACTGCTCCCGGCTCGATCCCGGTGCGCTCCAGCAGACCCTTGAGTGCGGTGACGCCGAGATCGACGGCCGTGAGGGACTTGAACATTCCGCCGTAACGGCCGATCGGCGTTCGCACCGGTTCGCAGATGACGGCCTCGCGGGTGCTCATAGGTGTCGTCCTCCGGTGATCTCGAGAACGGTCCCGGTCATGTACGACGACAGATCACTGGCCAGGAACAGGGCGACCTTGGCCACCTCCTCCGGCTCACCGGCGCGGCCCATCGGCACCTCGGCCAACTTCTGGTCCCACGCCTTCTGCGGCATGGCCTCCGTCATCGCCGAGCGGATCAGTCCCGGCTGAATCGCGTTGACCCGCACCCCGAGATGGGCGAGTTCCTTGGCCGCCGCCTTGGTCATACCGACGATGCCTGCCTTGGCCGCCGAGTAGTTGGTCTGGCCGATCATGCCGACCTTGCCCGAGATCGATGACATGTTGACGATCGAGCCGCGCTTGTTCTCGCGCATGATCGGCGCCGCCGCCTTCAGCCCGTTCCATGTGCCTTTCAAGTGCACGGCGATGACCTGATCGAACTGCTCCTCGGTCATCTTGCGAAGCGTCGCGTCACGGGTGATCCCGGCGTTGTTGACCATGATGTCCAGCCCACCGAACCGCTCGAGGGCGGCGCCGACCAACGCCTCGACGTCGGCGCCCTTGGTGACGTCACAGCGCACCGCCAGCGCGAGGTCCTCGCCGCCGAGTTTCCCGGCCGCGGCTTCGGTCGCGGCGAGATCCACGTCGCCAAGCACCACCCGCGCGCCTTCGGCGATAAACCGTTCGGCGATCGCGTATCCCAGGCCCTGCGCGCCTCCGGTCACGACCGCCGTCTGTCCGGTCAACAGCGACACCTGATCACCCCTTCCACTGGTCAAGGCCCACCCGGGGCCGCGTCAATCGAACATCATATTTCATATATGATCGCCCCCATTCGATGGGCCGACCGGTCACACCGCGCGCGTGCTCGCCGCGACTCGCAGCGACGCTCGCGCGAGCAGATGAGGACAAGGAGCACAGGATGGCGACATCCGAAGTCAGCGACGAGGACTTCCAGGAGATCCTGGCGCAGACCCGTCACTTCGTCCGCACCGCGGTGATCCCCCGTGAGCAGGAGATCCTGGCCGGGGACCGGGTCCCCGACGACCTTCGCGAGCAGGCCAAGAAGATGGGGCTCTTCGGCTATGCGATCCCCCAGGAGTGGGGCGGGCTGGGGCTGGACCTCTCGCAGGACGTCGAGCTGGCGATGGAGCTGGGTTACACCTCGCTGGCTCTGCGCTCGATGTTCGGGACGAACAACGGCATCGCGGGACAGGTCCTTGTCGGATTCGGCACCGACGAGCAGAAGGCCCGCTGGCTCGAGCCGATGGCCACCGGCGACGTCGTCGCATCGTTCGCACTCACCGAGCCCGGCGCGGGCTCCAATCCGTCGGGACTTCGCACCAAAGCCGTTCGGCAAGATAGCGATTGGGTGATCACGGGTCAGAAGCGGTTCATCACCAACGCCCCGACCGCCGACCTTTTCGTCGTGTTCGCCCGCAGCCGCCCCGCCGATGCGGACGGCGCGGGCATCGCTGTGTTCCTGGTGCCCGCCGACGCCGCCGGTGTCCAGGTCGGCGCCAAGGACGCGAAGATGGGCCAGGAGGGCGCGTGGACGGCGGACGTCAGCTTCGACGACGTGCGTGTGCCCGCCGAAGCACTCGTCGGCGGCAGCGAGGACATCGGTTATCGCGCCGCGATGATCTCGTTGGCTCGCGGACGCGTACACATCGCCGCTTTGGCGGTCGGGGCCGCGCAACGCGCGCTCGACGAGTCGGTCGCCTACGCCGCCACTGCGACCCAGGGAGATACGCCGATCGGCAACTTCCAATTGGTGCAGGCGATGCTCGCCGATCAGCAGACCGGCGTGATGGCCGGCCGCGCACTGGTCCGCGAGGCCGCGCGCCAATGGGTCACCGGCGAGGACCGCAGGGTGGCACCGTCGGCTGCCAAGCTGTTCTGCACCGAGATGGCCGGTGATGTCGCCGATATCGCGGTCCAGATCCACGGCGGCAGCGGCTACATGCGCGAGGTTCCCGTCGAACGCATCTATCGCGATGTCCGCCTGCTGCGACTTTACGAGGGCACCAGCGAGATACAGCGTCTCATCATCGGGTCCAACCTCGTCAAGGCCGCACAGAAGGAGCGCTCGTGAACAGGCTCACCGACAAGGTCGCGTTCATCACCGGCGCCGCGCGGGGTCAGGGTCGCGCTCACGCCGTCCGGATGGCCACCGAGGGCGCCGACATCATCGCCGTCGACATCGCCGGAAAGCTTCCGGACTGTGTGCCTTACGACCATGCGACACCTGAGGAACTCGCCGAGACGGCCCGGCTGGTCGAGGCCACCGGTCGCCGCATCCTCACCGCGCAGGCCGACACCCGTGACGCCGAGACCCTCAATGAGGTTGTCGCCGAAGGGGTTGCCGCATTCGGCCGGCTCGACGTGATCGTTGCCAACGCGGGTATCTCGCCACCGCAGCTGTGGGACGAGATCACGCCGGAGGACTTCCGCGACGTGATGGACATCAACGTGGCAGGAACCTTCAACGCCGTTCGGGCCGGCGCGCAGCACATCATCGATGGCGGCCGGGGCGGGTCCATCATCCTGATCAGCTCGGCTGCCGGAATCAAGTTGCAGCCGTTCATGGTTCACTACACCGCGAGCAAGCACGCCGTCACCGGCATGGCCCGCGCCCTGGCCGCCGAACTCGGAAAGCACTCGATCCGCGTCAACAGCGTGCACCCCGGCCCGGTCAACACCCCGATGGGTTCGGGCGACATGATCACCGCGATCGCCAAGGTGATGGAGACCAACCCGTCGCTGCAGCACATGATGACGCCGTTTCTGCCGACGTGGGTCCTGCAACCCGAAGACGTCGCCGAGGTGGTGTGCTGGTTGGCCGGCGACGAGTCGAAACACATGACGGCGACGGCCATTCCGGTGGATCAGGGCTCCACTCAGTACTGAATCAGCGGATGAAGCGCACGATCGACTCCGCAACGGCGGCAGGCTTTTCCGAGCCTTCGATCTCGATCGTCGTGGTCATCGTCGACTGCACGGCGCCGTCGAGCTGGTCGATCTTCGTCAGTTCGCCCGTGGCGCGGATCTTGGCGCCGACCTTGACCGGTGTGATGAAGCGAACCTTGTTGTAGCCGTAGTTGATGGCCATCGCGATGTTGCCGACCGTGTACAGCTGATGCGAGAAGTACGGGAGCAGCGACAGCGTCAGCAGGCCGTGGGCGATCGTCGCCCCGAACGGCCCGTTGGCCGCCTTCTCGGGGTCGACGTGGATCCACTGGTGGTCCTCGGTCGCGTCGGCGAACAGGTTGACGCGGTCCTGGGTGACTTCGAGCCATTCGGTGGGGCCGAGCTGGCTGCCCTCGGCCGCGATGAACTCGTCGAGGTCGCTGAACTTCTTCACTACTTCTCCTTCGTACCGGCGATGGGATTCGGCTAGAAGACGACGGTCTGGTTGCCGAATCGGATGATGCGGTCCTCACAGTGCCACAGCACCGCTCGGGACAAAACAACGCGTTCGACGTCCGATCCGAGGCGGACCAGATCCTCCACGCCGTGCCTATGGTCGACCCGCACCACGTCCTGCTCGATGATCGGGCCCTCGTCGAGGTCCTCGGTCACGTAGTGCGCGGTGGCGCCGACGAGCTTGACCCCTCGCTCCTTGGCCCGCCGATACGGCGCGGCGCCGATGAACGCCGGCAGGAACGAGTGGTGGATGTTGATGAGCGGGCACCCGACGTCGGCGATGAATCGCGGCGTGAGGATCTGCATATAGCGCGCCAGGACCACCAGGTCGACGTTGCCGCGCAGCAACTCGAGCTGGCGACGTTCGGCATCCTCGCGGATTTCCCTACTGGCCGGTACGTGGATGAACGGAACCGAGAAGGGCCGGACCTGATCCGCGAGGTCGGGATGGTTCGAGATCACCATGGCCACAGACATGTCGAGTTCGCCGCGCCGGTTGCGCCACAGCAGATCGAGCAGGCAGTGGTCTTCTTTGGAGGCCATGATCGCCACCCGTTTGGGTTTCGCGGCTTCGGTGAGCCGAAAGTCCATACCGAATGGTACGGCGACCTGTTCGGCGAATTCGCGTTCGAGCTCATCGCGTGCGGCGGTCAGGCCGGGAAGGTGAAAAATGGTGCGCTGCATGAATGTGCCGCCCGACTGTTCGGTCGCGTGCTGATCCAGCGACACGATGTTCGCGCCGGCGGCGGCGAGAAATGCGCTGACGGCCGCCACCAATCCTGGCCGGTCCACACAGCGAAGCAGTAACCTGCCCACATCCTTAACGGGCAGGTTCCCTGAACCCGGACTCGGATATCCCCCGGTCACCTGTCCCAGCGTGGCACTGGGCCGCCACATGCGCAGGTGAACCACCACATCACGGGTTTGCGATCGGAATCCGCGGGCGGGTCCCATCCATTCCGCGGGCGGGTCTCCATTAATTAGCTGTATGCGATCCACCGCACGATGCCGGACATCTTTTTCGCGCCGACAACACGCTTTTTCACAACAAGATCAGTGCGCTTGCTGGTAATAAAACAGCACTCGGCGAGATACTCATATGGATGTGGGAAATCCACACGTAATCAGCAGCGACCTGTCCATGGGAACTGCCCGATGATCGGACCATTATGACCATTGCACAAATCCAGTCCGCCACCGATGTCGCCGCCAGTTTGCGACAGACTCCCAGTTTCTGGGATTCGGAGACCGACTGCACGATCACCTTTGCGCACCCCGCGGTCGAGCCCGAGCTCTGGCGGGATTTCGTGCACGGGGCGACGCGCAGTTACACCAAGCATGGTGTGGCGAAGGCACTCGACATGGATGCGTTGCACACCGGCTCGGACACCATCCTGTTCGCCGCCTGCGTCGACCGATCGGGAAAAGTGGTCGGCGGCCTTCGCGCGAAAGGGCCCTACCAGTCGGCCGACGAGGCCCATGCACTGCTGGAGTGGAACGGCCAGCCGGGCTTCGACGCGGTGCGGAAGATGATCAGCGACCGGCTACCATTCGGCGTCGTGGAGATGAAAACCGCATGGGTGACTGATGATCCCGATCGCAATCGTCAGCTCACCTATGCCATCTCCCGAACACCGCTGCACGCGATGGGGCTTCTCGACATTCAGTTCATCGTCGCGACGGCGGCCTCCTATGTGCTCAAGCGATGGCTCTCGTCCGGCGGCATTCTCGCAACGAAGATTCCTCCGACGCCGTATCCCGACGAGCGTTATGAAACCCGACTGGCCTGGTGGGATCGTGCGACGTTCGCCAAACATGCCGACCCTAAACAGCTTTCGTTGTATTTTGCCGAACAGCAGATGCTGGCGCCTGTCCACAAGGCGGTCGGGTTATCGGCCGCCACCGGGACCGAGCGGTGATCGGCGGGGACGGCGATCCGAGTTGGTGCACTGCAGTAGTTCTGCGCGCCGACGATCCCGTCCTCGCCCAACTGCAGTCGGATTCGAGCATCGAAATCACCGACGGCGCAGCACACCAACAGCAGGTGCTGCGCGAAATGCGGCGACCACCGCCGGAAGACGTTCTCGCTGAACCGATTCGATGGGTCTATTATCCGTGGCGCCGGGCCGCGGCCAGCATCCTCGGCCCACGAGGTTTTCGCCGTGTCCGTCTGGATCGCAACCGCAACCTGATCACGGCCGCCGAACAGAAGAAGCTCGGCGGCCTCACCGTCGGCGTCGTCGGTTTGAGTGTCGGTCATACGATCGCTTACGCGCTCGCGGCTCAGGGGCTGTGCGGCGCCTTGCGGTTGAGCGACTTCGACGACATGGATCTGACGAACCTGAACCGGGTGCCCGCCTCGGTGCTCGACATCGGTGTGAACAAGGCGGTCGTGTGCGCCAGAAGGATCGCCGAACTCGATCCGTATCTGCCGGTGCGCGTCGACGTCGCCGGCGTCAACGAGCGAACCGTGCACGAGTTCCTCGACGGCGTGGACCTCGTCATCGAGGAATGCGACTCCCTGGACGCCAAGCTGCTGGTCCGCGAGGCCGCACGCGAGCGCGGGATCCCGGTGCTGATGACGACCAGCGATCGCGCGCTGCTCGACGTCGAGCGGTTCGATGTCGATCCGGCACGCCCGATCCTGCACGGCCTCGTCGGAGACATGGACGCGGCCGGCCTGGCGAATCTCAGCAGCACCGACAAGCTGCCCTACTCGCTTCGACTGGCCGAGGCCAGCCAGGTTTCGGCCCGGATGGCGGCCTCGCTGATCGAGGTGGGACAGACCCTCTCGACGTGGCCGCAGTTGACCTCCGAGGTGGCGCTGAACACGAGCCTGGTCGCCGAAGCGGTCCGGCGGATCGGCCTTGGCGAGCACCTCCCGTCCGGACGGGCGCGGATGGACATCGCCGAAGTCTTTGACCGCCTCGACGCCCCGGTCGTGCCCGTCGGCGACCACCCGGTCGACCACCCGGTCGACGACCCTGCCGAGGACCGGCCGCACCGGGCGACGGACGCGATCGCTGCCGCCGCGCAGCGCGCGCCCTCGGGCGGCAATGCGCAGCCATGGCGGATCGAGGTCACCGCCGGATCGGTGACCGTCGCGTTGGACCCGCGGTTCACCACGACGATGGACGTCGGTCTGCGTGCCAGCGCCCTCGCGATCGGCGCCGCGACCTTCAACGCCCGCGTCGCGGCCGCCGCCCACCAGATGACCGCACAGGTGCACTACGGCGCCGGTGACGAGGCTTCACCGTTGGTCGCGACGGTGCATCTCGCGCCGGGCGACGACCCCGAACTCGCATCGCTCTACGAGCCGATGCTGGCCCGGGAGACCAATCGGCGTCTCGGCAACGCCGCGCCGATCCCTGCCGACACGATCGCGACCCTGATCGCCGCCGCGGAGGCCGAAGGCGCCCGGTTGAGGGTCCTGACCGACCGGCCCGACCTCGAATCGGCCGCAGCGATTCTGGCCGCCGCCGATCGCATCCGATATCTGACTCCGCGCCTGCACGCTGAGATGTTCGCCGAACTGCGGTGGCCCGACTCGGCCTCGCTGGAGTCCGGCATCGACGTACGCACGCTCGAGCTCGCTCCCGCGGACCTGGTGATGCTCGACGTCCTGCGCCGGCCGGAGGTGATGGGCCACGTGAGGGCGTGGGACGGCGGGCGGGTCCTCGGCGAAGACACCGCGCGCCGCGTGCTGGACTGCGCCGGTCTGGCGGTCATCTCGGTGGGCGGGCACCGTCTGGCCGACTACGCACACGCCGGGGCGGCCGTCGAGTCGGTGTGGATCCGGGCCCAGCAGCACGGGCTTGCCGTACAACCGCTTTCACCACCGTTTCTGTATGTGCTCGACGAGCAGGACCGCCGCCGGGTGTCGCCCGCTTTCGCCGACGACCTCGCCAGGCTGCAATATGATTTTCGGCAACTCGTGGGAACCGGTACGGCTGAGTCACAGGCGTTGATCCTCAGGTTCACCTACGCAGCCCGCCCGTCGGTCAGAAGCCGGCGCCGCAGTCACTACCGTCGCGACAACGCCGACGGCGTTAGGGAGGGTTAGTGCCCAGCAGTCTCGAGAACCTCGTCACGTCGGTCGCCACGCACCTGATGGGCGTGAACGCCGCGACGCAGGTGGAGGTGAGCCAGCGGGTGCTGGCCGACCTCGTCGAGTACCTCGGCGTCGACGTCAGCTTCCTGCGCCACAACGATCACCGGATCCGCGCGTCCGTGCTGGTCGCGGAGTGGCCGGTCCGCCCCGGGATTCCGGATCCCGACCCGTTGGGTGTGGTGTATTTCGCCGACGCCGACCCGGTGTTCGCCCGGTGCGAGCATCAGAAAGAACCGATCGTGTTCCGCCCGGAGCCCTCGACCGAGGAGTACCAGCAGACCATCGCCGAGGGCAGACAGGTTCCGTCGACGTCGATGGCCTGCGTCCCGATGTTGTCGGGTGAGATCACCTCCGGAGTGCTCGGATTCGTCAAGTTCGGCGACAGGGACTGGACGTCCGAGGAACTCAACGCGCTCAAGGCGATCGCGTCGCTGTTCGCTCAGGTTCAAGCGCGGGTCGAAGCCGAGGATCGCCTGCGCTACCTGGCCGAACACGACGATTTGACGGGACTGTGCAATCGGCGGGCGCTGCTGGCGCACCTGGACGCCCGTCTGCGGCAGGGACAACCGGGGCCGGTCTCGGTGCTGTTCTTCGATCTGGACCGGTTGAAGGCCATCAACGACTACCTCGGCCACACCGCCGGTGACTGGTTCATTCGCGTCCTGGCCGAACGGCTGCGCCAAAGTGCCGACGACGGCACGTTCCTCGCCCGGCTCGGTGGCGACGAGTTCGTGGTCGTGCCTGCCGGGCCGACGGACGTCGACACCGCAAGGGAGTTGGCCACTCGGCTGCAATCGACGCTCAACGAGCGGGTGGCGGTCGACGGCGAGACGCTCACCCGCACCGTCAGCATCGGTGTGGCCCTGGGCGAGCCGGGCCGCGACAACACCTCAGACCTCCTGCGGCGCGCCGACCAAGCGGTGTTGACCGCCAAGGCATCCGGCGGCAACGAGGTCGCGGTCTTCACCGATCAGATGTCGATGGAGTCCGACTTCCGCAACGACATCGAGCTTCACCTGCACAACGTCATCGAAACGGGCGCCCTTCTGCTGCACTATCAGCCCGAAGTCAACATGCGCACCGGCGAGATCCTCGCCACCGAGGCGCTGGTCCGCTGGGAGCATCCGACGCGCGGCCTGCTCGCGCCCGGCTCCTTCATCGGGGTGGCCGAATCGATCAACCTGGCGGGCGAACTGGGACGCTGGGTGATGCGGACGGCCTGCCGCGAGTTCGCGCAGTGGCGCACCAACGGTGTCGGCTGCGACGCGGTATTGCGGGTCAATGTCTCGCCGGTCCAACTGGTGAGCGACGGATTCGTGGAATCGGTCGCGGCGACTATCGACGAGTTCGGCCTCGACGGCGGATCGGTGTGCCTGGAGATCACCGAGAGCGTCGTGGTGCAGGACATCGAGACCACCCGCAAAACGCTGGCCGGCCTCAAACAGGTCGGCGTGCAGGTCGCCATCGACGACTTCGGCACCGGCTACAGCGTGCTGTCACATCTGAAGTCGCTGCCCGTCGACACCCTGAAGATCGACAAGGGCTTCGTCCGCGAGTTGGGCGACAATCCCGGCGATCTCGCAATTGTGCGCGCCATCATCGCGCTGGCCGAGGCGTTCGGCCTGCAGCTCGTCGCCGAGGGTGTGGAGACCGAGGAGGCCGCGCGAACCCTGCTCGAACATGGATGCCACCGGGCGCAGGGATTTCTGTTGTCGCGTCCGCTGCCGGGCGCCGAGATGCAGTCGCTACTCGCCCAGGGACGGGTACCCGTGGACTTTGCCGCATCGCCACGACCCTGAGTGGCGGTATGTCTCACGGAGATTGGCCGGTAGCCGGCGACCGCGCGTATGGCACGCGACGCCGGACACTGCCGGCGGTTCGGAGGTGAGCACCTCGACGCGGCCGAACCTGCTGGCACGCTGTCCGACGAGGCAGACACGCAGGATGTCGCCGGACACCGACCGCGGATCGATTTCGGGGAGTTGCACGGCTCCGCTCGTGACCGTGACACCGTGCCGAGCCCGGACCGCCATCGGCCCGTCGGGAGTCGCGAACACCGCGCCCACCGCTAGGCCCTCCTCGAAAACCAGGCGTTGCAACGCATGGTCGGAATGCACCTCGATGTCACGGTCGGCCACACCCGTGGTGAGCAGATCGAGTATGGAGCCGGCGAGCTCACCGGAATCGGCGGAGAGCGCACCGATCTCGAGGACCTCGAGGATTTGGCCGTCCGATGCCTGCACGGTCGTCGCGCTCCAATCCGGAAGCCGGGTCGAGAGGTAACCGAACGGCGTCGCCAGACATTGGGCCGCCCATTCCCGCAGGCGGGCCCCGACGAACGGCGCCACCGTGCGACCGCTATCGGCGGGCACATGCGAGGGCACGGCGCGGATCGGCACGCCGACATCGTGGGACTGACCGTGCAGCGGTCCCAGGTCCGACGTCATCTCGGCGAAGAAGTGGCGGGTGCACTCATCGGTCGCGTTCGTACCGAGCCAGTTGTGCTCGGCGACTCCCCAGTCCGCGATGAACACCTCACCACCGAGTTCGTCAAGCGCGATGGCGTGTGCGAGCCCAGCCGCGCCGGCACCGGCGCACACCACGTCGACTTCGTCGTCCCACTGCACCGTTAACTTCTCCAAGGTCGCTGTGACTTACAGTCCGGCCGCATATCGATGCGGGATCCTGCGCATCACACGATGTTTCAGGCCGTTTTCGAAAAGCTGCCATTGCCCGTATGGCTTTCTCGAGGGGTTCGCCGATACAGGCAATGGCAACGCGATAGGAAACAACGTGCGCGACGCCGAACATGTCCGGTCGCGGTGAGCACCGAACGCCTGCGACGCAGTGAGACCGACGGGCGGCAATACGCATCGCCGCGAACCGAAAGTCATCACGGGAGGTACTTTACATACTTTTCGGATGTTATGGGCGTCTAACTATGACTTAAAGTTTGGCGTGTCAGACACAACAATTCGACGTGCGCGATCCTGGAAAAGTCAGACGAAAAGATTGCAGAGGAATCGAAGGCGGCGGAAGAACAGGTGGCCATCCGCGTTGTCGCACACAGCTAACACTGGAGAGAATTCATCGAACCGGGGAAGTGGATGGAAGAATTGCAGGGTTGGTTAATTTCAGGCAAACGAGGCCCCCACTGAACGCCGTTCCCCCACCGGCCGACCAGGTCGATCGACGGTCGGACTCGACGCGGCTCCAGATCTTGCGTGCGGCGTCTCGTCTGTTCGCCCGCAGCTCGTACAGCCGGGTCAACCTCGACGACATTCTCACCGATGCGGCGGTCACCAAGGGCGCGATGTACTTCCACTTCCGCTCCAAACACGCGCTGGCATCGGCGATCGTCGAACTCCGTATGGAGGAAGCGCGAGCCTCGGTCGACGAGGTGCTGGGACGGAGGTTGTCCGGCCTGGAGACGCTCATCGATCTGTCGTTCCGGCTCGCGGTCGACGACATCGGCAGCGAAGTCGCCAGGGCGGGACTGAATCTCCTGGAATCCATCGGACGTACCGACGGCTTGCAGCCCGACATCCTCCGCCGGTGGGTCGAGGGTTACGCGAAGGTCATCGACAGGGCGGTCGCCGAAGGCGACATCCGCGACCAAGATGACGCCGAAGCGATCGGCCGCCTCCTGGTTTCGGTGTACATGGGCTTACGGCAGACCAGCGATCTCGACAACCCCGAGCGCTTCATGCGCGACCTGCAGTCCGCCTGGATATTGCTGCTGCCCGGCCTTACCGCCCCGGACCGCATCGCGTATCTCACCGAGTTCGTCAAGCGACGGACCGCGGGCGCCATCAAGACGGCGGCTCCATTGAATGATCTATGATCCCCGACCAGGCCATCTCCAACCGGATGAGGCCGTCGGAGCATCCGGAGGTACCGGCGATGGTGCGCCAAGCGCGATCTGAAGCCACCCGGCGGCGGATCATCGATGCCGCGGTGGAGCTGTTCAACGAGATCGGTTATCCCGCGACCAGCCTGGGCGACATCATCGATCGCGCCGAGATGACAAAGGGCGCTCTGTACTACCACTTCGATTCCAAAGACGCGCTCGCCGCCGCGATCATCGACGAGGGCAGCACGATCCTGTTCGAGGCATTCGAGAAGATCAGCGAGTCCTCGGCGCCCGCGCTCGAACGCATCATCCACTCGTGTTTCGTTGTCGCGGACCTGCTCGCCACGGACATGGTCGCCCGAAGCGCCACCCAGTTGCGGCGCGCATTCGGGAGGTTCAGCCAGGCCAACGCACGCATCTTCGGCCGCTGGCTCGATGAGATAGCGTCGAGCACGGCGCTGGCCATCGAGGAAGGCGACGTACGTCCTGACCTCGATCCCGTCGCGGTCGCCGAGACGGTTGTGGGATCGATGACCGGGGCCGAACTTCTCTCCAGTTCGACCTCGTCCGGCGCCGACGTGATGGAACGCCTCGGGCGAATCTGGGAGATCCTGCTGCCGGCGATCGCGACCGAGGAATCACTGAGTTACTTCCAGCAGTACCTGGCGCGAGAAGCCTTACGCCACGGCGCCCGCCCGGCTGAGGCTTAAAGTTCGTCGAGCCAGAGTCGTTCGGTCAGATCCTGAAAAGTCGCCAGGGCGACCGGGTCACTACCGCGCCGCAGGGCCGACTTGCTCATCCTGGCCCGCACGATCGAACCGTCGCGGTGAAGGAGTTCGACCACCAATTCCTCGTGCGCACGCATCACCGAGACCGCCGACTCGTCGGCGGGCAAGGTGTGGAAGATCTGATGAAAGTGCAGCTCGCGCAGCGCGTCAGCGCTGTATCCGACCATGTCGGCGAACGCCTCGTTGGCAAACACGATCGCACCGTCTTCAGCGATCGCCAGCACCGGTACCGGCAGCCGGTCGAGCACCACTAACGCGGGCAACTCCCCGAGAACAGCCGTCGGCGATTTCGCAACCTGACTGTCTCGTCGTCGCTCCACGGATTCAATTATGCAGTCGCCGCAACGTCCTCGTTCCACAAATATGTAGGAGTGCCGACCAAGAGCGCCCCCGAACTGGCCACATAGTCAACTAGGTTTACTGTGTAGAGCGTCAAGAGACAGGGGATCGACGATGGACCTGAAGTGGTCACCGGCAGACGCGGCGTTTCGTGACGAGGTGCGCAGCTTCCTCGACGAGAAGCTGACACCGGAACTCCGTCGCGCCGGCCGCCTCATGACCAGCGTCTACGCCGACCACGACGCGAGCATGGAATGGCAGCAGATCCTGCACGAGCGGGGCTGGGCCGCGCCGGCCTGGCCGGTCGAGTACGGCGGCTGCGACTGGAGCCTGATCCAGCACTACATATTCAGCCGCGAGTCCACGCTCGCGGGCGCTCCGTCGCTGTCCCCGATGGGGATCCGCATGGTCGCCCACGCCCTGATCAAGTTCGGGACCGACGCACAGAAGGACTTCTTTCTGCCGCGCATCCTCACCGGCGAGGTCTTCTTCTGCCAGGGTTACTCCGAACCCGAGGCGGGGTCGGATCTGGCCGCGCTGTCGATGGCGGCGGTCCTCGATGAATCGGCAGGCGACCTCATCTGCACCGGCAGCAAGATCTGGACGACGCACGCCCGCGAGGCGAACTGGATGTTCGCGCTGGTGCGCACGTCCAGAGGCCAGAAGAAACAGCAGGGCATCACGTTCGTGCTCATCGACATGTCCTCACCCGGCATCGAGATCCGACCGCTGGTGATGACATCCGGAGAAGAAGTACAGAACCAGGTCTTCTTCGACGAGGTGCGGGTCCCCACGACGAACGTCCTCGGCAAGATCGACGACGGGTGGACCGTCGCCAAGTACTTGCTGGAGTTCGAACGCGGTGGCGGGGCGTCGTCGCCGGCGCTGCAGGTGATGGCCCAGGACATCGCCACCGTCGCGGCCACTGAACCGGGTCCCGGCGGGGGCCGACTGATCGATGACCCGGCGTTCGCCCGCAAGCTGGCCGACGCGCGGATCCGCACCGCGGTGCTCGAGATCCTCGAGTACCGGGTGCTGGCAACCGTGGCCGAGGGTAAGAACCCCGGCGCCGCGTCGTCGATGCTCAAAGTGCTCGCGACCGAGTTGAGCCAGGCGATCACCGAACTCGCCATGGAAGCGGCCGGACCGAGGGGCCGCGTCTATCAGCCGCACGCCACCTGCCCCGGCGGGCCGATCGCCGAGTTCGAGCCGCCGCCGGACGGATATCTCAGCGGTGAACCCTGGCAGGCGGTCGCACCATTGCGCTATTTCAACGACCGGGCCGGCTCGATCTACGCCGGCAGCAACGAGATTCAGCGCAACATCCTGGCCAAAGCGGCGCTGGGACTCTGAGGGGCTTGATATGGACTTCAACCTGAGCAAGGAACAAGAACTGCTGCGCGACGGCTTGAACAAGTTCTTGTCGAGCCGATACGAGCTCGAGAGCAGCCGCGCGGCGGCGAAGACGGGTTCCGGCTGGCAGCCCGACATCTGGTCCGGGTTCGCCAACGAGCTCGGGATCCTCGGCGCCGCGTTGCCCGAGGATCTCGGCGGAATCGGCGGCGGGCCGGTGGAAGTGATGGTGATCGCCGAGGCACTCGGGCAGGCGTTGGTCGTCGAGCCCTACGTGGACACCGTTGTCGTGTCGGGTGGCCTACTGCAGCGTGCCGGCGGTGAGCCGGCCTCGGCGCTGCTGGAGCGGATCGTCGAGGGGACGGCCATCGTCGCGCTCGCGGCGAACGAATCCGAGTCCGGCCACAATTGGGCCGACGTGACGACCGGCGCCGAACGCGACGGCGACGAGTGGGTGCTGCGGGGGTCCAAGATCGTCGTCGCGAGCGCACCTCTGGCCACCCACCTTCTGGTGACCGCGCGCACCGCCAGCGGAATCTCGTTGTTCCTCGTCGATCTCGAGTCGGCGGGAGACGCTGTCGCGGCCCACCACTACCGCACCATCGACGACCGCAGGGCATCCGACCTGACGTTCGACGGCCTGCGGCTTCCGGCCGGCGCGCTGCTCGGCGAGGAGGGTGCGGCATGGGCGTCGCTGGCTCAGGCACGCGACGAGGGTGCGGCCGCGGTCTGTGCGGAGGCGGTCGGGTGCATGCGGAAGGTGTTGGCCGACACCGTCGAATACGCCAAACAACGTCAGCAGTTCGGGCAGCCGATCGGCAGTTTCCAGGTGCTGCAGCACCGCATGGTCGACATGTACATGGAAGTCGAGCAGGCGGTGTCCGCCACGTACCTGGCGGTCCTCAACCTCGAGGCCGAGCCGGTTGTGCGCGCCCGCGCGGTGTCGGCGGCCAAGGCCACCGTGGGCCGGGCCGCGCGGTTCATCGGACAGCAGTCGGTGCAACTGCACGGCGGCATGGGGATGACCGAGGAACTCGCGATCGGCCACTATTTCAAGCGGCTTACCGCGCTTCAGTACGAGTTCGGCACCACCGACTTCCACGTCACCCGGTACGCGGAGCTGACCAAGACCTGACCCTCGCGGTGGCATGAGGGACCAAAGGCCCTGTCCACATGGACGGTTTAGGACGTAACGTCGAAATCAACAACCGCCATGTGGTGAAGGGAGAAATCATGGCTGCCGGTCCGAGCGGAATTCTTGTTGGCGTCGACGGATCACCGGACTCGGAGGCCGCCATTCGTTGGGCGACTCGAGAAGCCCTGTTGCGGGACCAGCCGGTCAGGTTGCTCCATGCGATCACTCCTGTCGTCGTGACGTGGCCGGTCGCGTATCTGGAAGCCAGCTACATCGAGTCGATGGAATCCAACGGCCGCGACATCCTCGACTCGGCGCAGAAAACCGTGCAGGCCGCTGCGGGCGACAAGGCGCCGCCGGCCATCGAAACGCAGATCATGAACGCCGCGGCGCCCGCCGCGCTCGTCACCGCCTCGCGCGACGCATACATGACCGTGTCCGGGTCGCGGGGCCTCGGTGTTCTCGGCCGAGCCTTCCTCGGTTCGGTCAGCAATGGCCTGCTGCACCACGGAAAAGGTCCCATTGCGATCGTGCGCACCGACGACGCGGCCGCGGTCGACACCAGCGCCCCCGTCCTCGTCGGCATCGACGGCTCGCCTGCCTCCGAAGACGCCACGGAGTTGGCGTTCGACGAGGCCTCGAGGCGGAATGTGGCGCTTATCGCACTGCACGCGTGGAGCGATGCGTCATTTCCCTCCATCGGCAGCGACTGGGAACGCTACGAGGACGGCGGGCACCGGGTCCTGTCCGAACGCCTCGCCGGCTGGCAGGAACGGTATCCGGATGTGCAGGTGCAGCGCCGGATCGTCAGCGATGACCCCGCACGACGGCTCGTGGAAGCGTCGGGTGAGGCCGCGCTTGTCGTCGTCGGCAGCCGGGGCCGCGGCGGATTCTCCAGCCTTGTGCTCGGCTCCGTTGCGTCGAAGGTGGCTCAGTCGGCCAAGGCGCCGGTGATCGTCGTCCGGCCGCGGTAGAACTACCGCGCGACCGCCGCGCCGTCCAGCTGAAGCTCGACGTAGGCCGTGACGACGTCGGTCAACGCGCGCAGCTCGCGGCCGACGTCGACCGGCTCCTCGACGGCCATCTTGGCCACCATCGCGCCCATCAGCGTGGTCCAGATCAGGTTGCCTACCGCGTCGGCGTGCTTCTGGTCGAGACCCTCGGCCACGAAGCGGCCGAGCCGGGTCAGTGTGGAGAACAGCTCGGCCAGGTGACGTTGCTGAGCATCGGCGCGTCCGGTTCGGGTCGCAATCAAGATCTCCAGCGCGGCAATGGATGTCGGGCTCAGGAACGCGTCGGCGACCGCGTTGATCACCAGCTCGGTGCGCGCGCGTCCGTGGTGCTCCCCCAGTGCGGCCTGGACACCGTGCAGGCAAGCCACCAGTTGCCCGAAGCCCTCGTCGACGACGGCCATCAACAACCCGTCCCTGTCACCGAAGTGGTACTGGATCACCCCCCAGGTCACACCCGCGCGTTCGGTGATGTGCTTGGCGCTCGCCGCGGCGAATCCCTCTTCCAGGACGCAGCGCACCGTTTCCTCGATGACGAGCGCGCGGGTCCGATCCGCTCGGAGCTGCTTACCGTTCGGCGGGCGGCGCGGCGCGACGTTGGCGGCCTGCGGCATTCCCTACCTCTTGAAACGGCCGGCGAACCCGCGCAACGGCAGGTCGGCACTGGTGATCAACCCCGGCGGTGCGACCACGACCGACCGGATGGCATGCAGCGCAGGCATTCCCGTGACCGTCATTCCGATCGAGGCGAAGGCCTCGGGGTTGGACAGGTCGACCCCGGGCTTCGGGAAGATCATGTGCTTGTTGTACACACACGGATCGCCCTTGATCTGGGTGATGTAGCAGCCCTTGATGTCCCAGTGCGGATCGGTGTGCGGTGTCATCTGCCATTCCAGATGCGTCTCCACCCGAGGGACCCCGTCGACGATGCCCTGGTACTTGATGTAGTTACCGCCTAGCGAGCCCTTCGGCAGCTGATACCAACCGAGGTCGACATCCTTTGTGCAGGCGCCTAATTCGTAGCTGAACTTGACCTCGTCGAGTTTCAGATCGAAGCAGTCGGCCATCATCAGCACGCTGTCGGCGAACACCCGGGTGTACTTCTCCAGCTTGCCCGGGATCTCGGGATCGTCGACGGGCTGGCCGTAGCCGACCTCGATCCAGGTGTCCTTGGAGTGATGGCACGACACGTCGACCGACTCGATCGTGGTGACGTTCTCGATCTCGGCGATGTCGGCCGAACACACCACGCCGAGAATCTGGTTGAGTCCGGGGTTCATTCCCGTGCCGTAGAACGTGGAATTGCCCTTGCGGCAGGCCTCCTCGAGGAGTTGGGACACGGGCTTACCCGAGGGATGCGGATGGTTGGTGTCGCGGTGCCAGCCGGTGATCCAGTCGGCCGTGGTGACGATGTTGATGCCCGCCTCGAGGACTCTGATGTAGAGGTCCTCGTCGGGGAACACACCGTGGAACGTCAGGACATCGGGTTGGGCGGCGATGATCTCCTCGATCGTGCCGGTGGCGCGCACCCCGACCGGCCCGATGCCGACGATCTCACCGGCATCCCTGCCGACCTTTTCGGGGGTGTAGCAGTGCAATCCGACGAGTTCGAGATCCGGATGCTCCCCGATCCGCTTGATCATCTCGGTCCCGAGGTTGCCTGTGGCCACCTGGAACACACGCGTCGGGCGGGTGGGTTGTGCGGTCATCGGGTCGGACCTTTCTCGGACGACGTTGCGGCACCGGATGTTTGAAGGTCCGCAGCATTGCCGCCGCGGCCGTCGGGATAGAACTGGGTCGCCCACTTGCGTAGGGCGGTGAAACCCTCGTACTCGGCCGTCGCCAGCGCGGGCGGGTCGGAGTAGCGCTGGTGCGACCAGATGTGTACGTCCTGCGTGAACTGGCGGATGACTTCGGCGCCGAACTCGGTGGCCTTCGCCTCGGCCCGCTGGTCGTCACGGCCGGGGGTGCGGCCGATGTAGACCATGAACCGGACATCCGACGTTCGGTCGTCAACGGGGGTGATCGCCGAGATCGTCCGGTTGTCCACCATGCCCCAGCTCTTGGTCACCGCGATGCCGAGGCCGCCGTTGATGGCTTCCACACCACTTCGGACATCGTCGATCGACTGGGATTCGTCGCCTTCGAAGGTGATGGTGAAGTCGACATACGACCACGGCTCGGCGAAGTCGTGACGAGTGAAGACAGGGATGATCGGTGTCTTGTGCACGAACTTGAAGTGCGCGAAGTCGACGCCGTTCTCCAGCACGTACTGAGGATGCAGTTCGAGGCCGTCGCGGAAGAGGGTCATCGGCGGGTAGTAGTCGGCGGCGGTGCGGGTGTCACCGAAGCTGCCGAAGATGTCGGGTGCGTCGAAATAGGGTGCGCGTCCGTCGATGTCGTGCCAGATATAGATCGAGTCGTTGCGTTCGGCGACGGGGTAGCTGCGGATCCGCCTGCCGCGGTTCGGGCGGTCCTGGTACGGGATGCAGACGTTGCGGCCTTCGGAGTTCCACTGCCAGCCGTGGAACGGGCACTCGATGACGTCGCCCTCGACGTGGCCGCCGTATCCCAGGTGGGCTCCGAGGTGCTCGCAGTAGGCGTCCATCACCACCGCTTGGCCCGAAGACGTTCGCCACGCGATCATCTCGCGGTCGAAGTACTTCATCCGCCGTACATCGCCGGGCTTGAGCTCTGCCGACCACGCGACCTGGAACCATCCGGTCGGCTTCATCGACAGGGGTGGCTTGGCCATCGACGTCCTCTCGGGCTGCGCAATGCCACTGGGTCTCGGTCGGACAAATGATAGAGCACTCAATGTAAATTTGGCCAGGGTGATTTCGTTGCGGGCGGGCCTCACGCAGAATGACCTGGTGACCAACCGAATCCAGGAGCTTCTCGGCGTCGACTTCCCTGTCGTGCAGGCGCCCATGACCTACATCGCGCGCGCCGAGCTCGCCGCCGCCGTCTCTGAGGCCGGCGGCCTTGGCATGATCGAGACGCTGACCGAAGACGGCCGTGCCGATCTGTACCGAGTGCGTGACCTCACCGACAAGCCTGTCGCCGCCAACCTGATGATCCAAGGCTGGAAGGCCGACCCGTCCATCGTCGACACGCTGGCCGCGGCCGGGGTGAACCACGTCTTCACCTCGGCAGGCGATCCCGCGTTGTTCACCGCACGCCTGCACGACGCCGGAATGACGGTCGTGCACGTCGTCGGATCCCTCAAGGGTGCGCGCAAGGCGGCCGATGCCGGCGTCGATGCGTTGGTGGTCGAGGGCGTCGAAGGCGGCGGGTTCAAGTCGCTGCTGGGTGCATCGACGATGGTGCTGCTTCCGTTGGTCGCCGAGAACGTCGACCTGCCGATCATCGCAGCGGGCGGCATGTGCGACGCACGGTCGACCGCGGCGGCGCTGGTACTCGGTGCCGAGGGCGTCCAGATGGGGACCCGGATGCTGGCCAGCGTCGAGGCGGCTGTGCACGCGAATTTCAAGGATGCGATCGTGACGGCCGATGACTCCGGCACCGTGCTTCTCGACATCCCCGGCAACCCGACGATGCGTGTCCTGCGCACCGGGCTGGCCGCGCGGGTCGCGGCTCACGACCCAGGCGCACGCCTGCTGGGCAAGATCACGGAGCTGTACTTCGACGGCGATATGAACGCCAGCGTGGCCAACACCGGTCAGGTCTCGTCCCGGATCCGGGAGTTGCTGCCGGTCGCGGACATCGTGCGGCGCACGTGGACCGAGATCGATGCGGCGTTGACCGACGCCAAATCGAGGATGTAGCCGGCGGGCTAGGCGACGCGCTCGCGGCTGCGCGCTACGCGTTCGGCTTCCGGACACACCGCGCGTTTGGTGCGCGGCCCACGGGCGCGCTGACGGAGCGCGACCATGGAGCCCGAGCGGACGACCCCCAGCGGCCCCGGGCCCGCGAACCGCGCGATACCAGAGGCGCGCAGAGCGACAGCGGCTTTCGCCTGCCGGTAGCCGACCCGGATGCCCGCGGCGGCGACGATGAGCAAGGCGGCGACACCCGGCAACGCCACGGCAGCCAGCGCCGTCAGCGATGCCGGAACCAGGACCGCCTCGATGACGTGCTCGAAGATCGACTTCGCACTCGCCGGCGCGGCAGCGGTGGTCAGCGGAACCGTTCCCGAGACCGAGAGCGGCTGGACGGTGTCAGTGGTGGCCACCTTGCCCTGCACCGGGCGCGGGGCCATGGTGCCGAACAGCGAGCCGCTGTCCGCGGGGGCCACGGGCCGCGTGGTTTCGCCCGGATGCGGTCCGACCAGTGTTCCTCCGGTCGGGGCGTTCACCTTCCTGGCATCCAGCGTGCCGCTTCCACCGATCAACGACTGGGGCGGACCGGACGAAGCGGGGATGCCCAGCATCGCGTAGAAATCCGAAGGCACCCGCGTGACTGCGCCCGTCACCGTGGTCAGCATGGTCTGCAGCGAGGTGATCGCATCTCGGATCGGCGTCTTCGACGTCTGCAGCGCGGCGAGCGACTCCGACCACGTCACCATCGCGCCGTTTATGGTGACGAACGCGTTGGTCAGCGGGTCGGCCGTCTTGGCTTCCGGCGTCACAGGGGTGTTGACCTGAACGGCGGGCGTCGTGCCGGTCTGCGGGGCAGACGAGGCTGCGGCGTCGTCTGCGGCGGAGTTGGAGTCGGGTTGAGTGGCCGAACCGTCCGCGGGCGCCGTCGAAACCGGAGCGTCGGCAGCGGGATCGGTCTCCGTGGTCAGTTCCTGGGTCGCGGGGACGGTTCCGCTTTCGGTCGTCTGCGCCCCGACGCCGAGTTCGGTCCCCTGCGGATCGGCAGGTGCGGCGTTGGCTTCGTCGGCGGGCGCGGTCTCTTCGTCCGCGGTCACGTCGGCGTCCTCCGCCTTGCTCCCCGTGGTCGCGGTCCTGTCGACGCCGCCCCGCACGATAATCGTGGGGCGGGTGAACCCGTCTTTCCGCGACGGTGATTGCCGGGAGAAATCGGGAAGGCGGAGCCGGAAGCGCCGGTCGATCTTCGGAGTGGACTTCGTCGCCGTCCCGGTGGTGGCGCCCGAAGTCTCCGAGCCGGCGGCGCCGGTGGTGGAACCCTGGCTGGCCGCGGTCGAGCCGCTCGTTCCCGCGCCACTGGTGCTACCTGAGTCGTCAGCACTGGCGACGGCACCGCCGCCGAACAGCAATCCGATAGCGAGGACACAGACACCCACCGTGAGGCGCAAAGGTGACGTGGGAATGATCGTCTCCGTCCGAAAAGAGAACCCTCGTTCAGAGAGGGTTTGATAGACGATTGTTACACAGAATTAGTCCCGCAATACAGAGCTATTGGTGACGATTGCGGGCGGCCCGGTGCAAATCTTTGCCGACCGAAGAACCGTCGCGAATGGCGACTCAAGATCAACGCCGCCACGACCGGTTCCGAACTCCAGGTCTCGAATCGTGACGGCTGATTCGCTCCGCGGACAGCGGGTCGGCTTCCGACATCATCGGGGCAGGTCGCCGGTGGTGACCGCACGGCCGTGACATTGCGACGTCCGCGCCGGAGACCCTCTCAGCGGTGCCCCCTCCCCGATCGCGAGACTGATCCGGCCGACAATTGATCTTGGTGGTCTTTTGGTAGCCGAAAAACAGTCCGCTGATCCAAAGACGCCTCGTTTTAAGCGGACAGTCTAAACAGCCCCGGCGCGGACGAGCGCTGACAGACTGTCCACGAACCGGTGGCGTGTGACGGCACCGCTCCGGTGAGGTCCGGTGAAGGGCGGAACGCAGATGACGGTAAGCGCTGACGAAGGTGTGCGAGACAGCCGGGACAGCGACACCGAGAAAGAGGGGGTCCACTACGACCCCTACGACGCCGACCTCAACCGCGACCCCTATCCGATGTTTTCGCGGATCCGTGAGCACGCACCGCTCTACTACAACGCCGAGCACGACTTCTATGCGCTGAGCCGCTACGCCGACGTCGACGCAGCACTGCTCGACCACGAGACGTTCAGCTCGGCGCGCGGGGCGGTGCTGGAGATCATCAAGGCCGGCCTGGACATCCCGCCCGGCACGCTGATCTTCGAGGACCCGCCGGTCCACAACATCCACCGCAAGCTACTGTCGCGGATCTTCACCCCCAGAAAGGTGAACGCGCTCGAACCCAAGATCCGTCAGTTCACCGCCCGCTGCCTGGACCCTTTGGTCGGCGCGGGCCGCTTCGACTTCGTCAAGGACCTCGGTGCTCAGATGCCCATGCGGGTGATCGGCATGCTGATCGGCATTCCGGAGGCCGACCAGGAGCACGTGATCGAACACGGCGAGTCGACGATCCGCACCGAACGGGGCGGCAAGATGACCGACAACCCCGACGGCCCCATCGCCACGGGTCAGGTCTTCGCTGAGTACATCGACTGGCGGGCACAGCATCCCAGCGACGACATCATGACCGAACTGCTCAACGCCGAGTTCACCGACGAGACCGGGACGCTGCGGCGACTGGGCCGCGAGGAACTTCTGCTCTACCTGCAGGTGATCGCAACGGCAGGCAGCGAGACCACCACCCGGCTGATCGGCTGGGCCGGCAAGTTGCTCTCCGATCACCCCGACCAGCGGCGCGCGTTGGTCGCCGACCGGTCAATGCTGCCTGCGGCCATCGAGGAGGTCGTGCGTTTCGAGCCACCCGCCCCGCACGTCTGCCGATATGTCACCCGCGACGTGACCTACTACGGCGAGACGGTGCCCGCGGGCAACGCGATGATGTTGATCGTCGGCGCGGCCAATCGTGACCCGCGACGCTTCGGCGCTGACAGCGAGCGGTTCAATATCAATCGGCCCCCGCGTCAGCACCTCGGCTTCGGGGTCGGCACGCACTTCTGCCTCGGCAACGCGCTCGCACGATTGGAAGGACGCATCGCGCTGGACGAGATCCTTCAACGATTCCCGGACTGGCACGTCGACGTCACCGATGCCGAGCTCAGCCCGACGTCCACCGTGCGTGGATGGGAGTCGATGCCTGCCGTGGTGGTTTGACGGAGAGCGATACGCACGAAGATCAGAGTCTTCGCCCCTGACGAATTCGACTGCGTCGGAGGCGTTCAGCTGCCCGGGTACGCGGGCCACCTACCGGAGGTAACACAAAGTGGAGGAAGCGAACATGCCAGAGTACGACTACGAAGAGATGAAACGGGAAGCCGAGCAGCACATCCGGTTCGAGAAGGACCGCAAGAACCGGATCGCCTACATCACGTTCAATCGGCCCGAGGCGCAGAACTCGACGACGATGGGCATGCGCCAGCTCTACGCCGACATGATCCACAAGTGCAACGTCGACGACGACGTCAAGGTCGTCGTGATCCGCGGCGAGGGCGATGATTTCGGCAGCGGTGGCGACCTTCCCGAACAGCGGGGCATGCTGGAGAACCCGGGCATGCCGCTGCTGCACGAACTCGCGATCAACGACGACGACGTCAAGTACCCGCCCGGCGGTTCGTATCGCTACCTGTCGACGGTGACCGACTTCTACGCCAAGGCGCGTGCAGGCAACCGGCCCCTACAGGAACTTCGCAAGGTCAGCATCATCGAAGCGAAGGGGTATTGCTACGGCTGGCATTTCTATCAGGCCGGCGACGCCGATCTGGTGGTCTCCTCCGACGACGCGCTGTTCGGCCATCCGGCGTTCCGTTATGTCGGGTGGGGACCGCGGTTGTGGTGGTGGGCCGAGACGATGGGCTTGCGCAAGTTCTCCGAAATGCTGTTCACCGGCAGGCCGTTCAGCGCAAAGGAGATGTACGAGTGCGGCTTCCTGAACAGCGTCGTGCCCAGGGACCAGCTCGAAGCCGAGACCGAGAAGTACGCGCTCGCCTGCTCGAAGTCGCGCCCGACCGACACGGTCGCGGTGCAGAAGACCTTCCTCGAGCTGTACAAGCAGCACAAGGGCGAGTACTTCGGCAGCCTGTTGACCGGCATGGTCGAGGGGATGCTGCCGATGATCCAGAACGACCAGCGCAACGATGTCGATCTCACCGAGGGCACCTTCGAAAAGGGGCTCAACAACGTGGTCAAGGACAACGACATGAACTTCCCACCGGAGTGGCGGCTGAGCCGGTCGGGACGTAACAAGCCCTGACCGGCATGTCGGCGCTGACCGGCTTTCGGATCGTCGAGGTGGCCGAGCGGGTCGCCGGCGAGTACTGCGGCAAGCTACTGGCCGATCTCGGAGCCGATGTCGTCAAAGTCGAACGGCCCGGACGGGGCAGTCCCACCCGGGCCATGGCGCCGCTAGTCGGTGGCGAGGACGGTCCCGAACGCAGCGCGCTGTTCGCCTACCTCAACACCAACAAGCGATCCGTCGAATTCGACACCGCCGCAACGCATCAGCTGATCGTCACCGCCGACGCGGTGATCGACGACCACAGCGCGACCTGGGCCGCCGAGCACGGATTGTCGGCCGCGGAGGTCGCCCGTCGCCATCCCCACGTGGTGTTCTGCGCCGTCACGCCGTTCGGCCTCACCGCACCGGCGGCACTCGACAACGCTGTGAGCCTGAACGTCTTTCACGCCAGCGGGTGGGGCTACCACACCCCCAGCCACGCCGATCCCGACCGACCGCCGTTGAAGGGACCCGGCCGGTTCCTCGCCGACTACGAGGGCGCGCTCGACGCCGCCCTCTGTGTGATGTCGGCGCTGTTCGAGCGGATGCACACCGGCCGCGGCGAATACATCGACGTATCAGAGCAGGCCGTCCTGGTGTCGCGCGCCGATTGCATCCTGGGCCGGTTCGTCACCGGGGAGATCGCCCCACAGAACCGCCGCGACGACTACGACCAGGCGGGACCCGCGACGTTCTTCGCCTCGCGCGACGGCTTTGTCTACCTCTACATGACCAACAGCACGCACTGGCTGGGCCTCAAAACACTGATGGGGGCGCCGGCGTGGCTCGACGAATTCGACGACGACTGGCTGGAATTCGGCGTCACACCGGAGCGAGTCGCCGACTTCCGCAGCGGCTTCGCCGACTGGATGCGCGACCGGCCCGGCGAGGACACCGCAGAAGAGGCGCAGCGACTCGGCGTACCCCTGGTGCCGGTCAACGGCGCGGCCGAACTCCTGCGCTCACCGCAGTACCGGCACCGTGAGTTCTTCTGCGAAGCTACCCATCCCGTGCTGGGCACGAGCGCCTACCCCACCGTGGGTTACCGGCTGAGCGCGACTCCGGCCCGGATCAGTCGACCCGCACCGACGCTCGGCCAGCACACCGACGAGGTCCTGGCCGAACTCTCCAGTCCGCGCACCGCGCCCGCGGTGCGGAACCCGCAACTCAAGGCCCACGGTTCGCGGGGTGGACCGCTGCAGGGTGTGCGGGTCGTCGAACTGACCAAGGTGTGGGCCGGGCCTTACGCCGGCAAGCTGCTGGCTTTCCTCGGCGCCGAGGTGATCAAGGTCGAGTGCTCGGCCACTCCCGAGGAGATGCGCGCCTACGGCGGCACCGACATCAACCACGCCCCCTACTTCCTGAGCATCAACCCCGAGATCCTCAGCGTCGACCTCGACATCAAAACGCCCCGCGGCCGGGATGCCCTGCTGGCGTTGATTTCTCGCAGCGACATCGTGCTCAACAACCTGCGGCCCGGCGCGATGGAACGCCAAGGCCTCGGATACCGGGATCTGACCGCGCTCAAATCCGACATCGTCTCGGTGTCCGTCAAGATGTGGGGCAATGATGGGCCGCTGGGCCATCAGACCGGCTACGCGCCGTGTTTCGCCGCCCTGGCGGGCCTCGCCTCGCTGGTCGGTTATCCCGGCGGCCCTCCGCTCGGGGCGAGCATGCGGTACGGCGATTCCACCGTGGGTGCGGCCGCGGCGTTGGCCGCCGTGGCGGCGCTACTGCACCGGGAGCGCACGGGACAGGGCCAATTCGTCGACGTCTCCGCCGTCGAGGTGCTCTCGTCGATGGTGGGTGACTGCCTGTTCGAGCAGAACCTGACGGACCGGCTGTTGGGACCCGACGGCAACCGCCACCCCGACATGGCGCCGCACGGCTGCTACCCCTGCGCGGGCGCGGACTGGATCGCCGTCGCCGTCACGGACGACGATGCCTGGCACCGTCTCTGTGAGGTGCTCGGCGCCGACGAGCTCGCCGCCCGTTATCCGACAATGGCCGCGCGACAGCGCGATGCCGAGGTTCTGGACGCACACCTGATCGCGCTCACCCGGGGGCACGAGGCGGGCGGTCTCGCCGAGCGGCTGCGTTGCGCCGGTGTGCCCGCGACCAGGAGCGCGACGGCCACCGAGGTGATCGGCGACGAATTGCTCTGGGACCGCGGCACGTATCGCTTCGTGTCCGACCGGGTCGAAGGACAGCGGCCGGTGCTTGGGCCCTCGTGGCTGATGACCCGCCCCGCACACATCGAACGCGGCGCACCGAACTTGGGCGAACACAACGACTACGTGCTCGGCGACATCCTCGGGCAGGAAGTGAGGACCACGTGACCGCGTTGGCCCGGACGGTGGCGCTGGTGACCGGGGCCAGCAGCGGGATCGGCGCGGCAACCGCCCGTGCGCTCGCCGCCGAGGGCGCCTCGGTTGCACTGGTGGCGCGGCGGCGCGACCGGCTCAGCGCACTCGCCGACGATATCGCGGCGGCAGGTGGCAGAGCCCTGGCCGTGCCCGCCGATGTGACCGACGCCGATCAGGTGGCCGCCGCGGTGGCGATGACCGTCGACGAGTGGGGTCGCCTCGACACGTTGGTCAACAACGCCGGCCTGTTGCGCATGGGTGCCGCCGCGCACGCGCCGCTGGCCGATTGGGATGCCCTGGTCTCGGTCAACATTCGAGGCGTTTTGTATGCCACGCGCGCCGCGCTCCCCCCTCTGATCGCGGCGGCCGCTGATTCGCCGCGGGGTGTCGCCGATATCGTCACGATCAGTTCGACGGGCGGGCGGGTGGCGCGGCCGGGAACCGCCGTCTATTCGCTGACCAAGTTCGGCGTCAACGCGTTCAGCGAGAGCATCCGCCAGGAACTCGTCGGCAACCGGGTCCGCGTGGGAATCGTCGAACCGGGAACGGTCGAAACCGAGATCTTCGATCACCTTGACTCACAGGCGCTTACGGCTCAACAGGCCAGGACATCCGGAATGGTCAAGCTGAGGCCCGAGGACATCGCGGACGCAGTGACGTACATGGTGACACGCGATAGGCGCGTCGCGGTCAACGAGATCCTCGTGCGGGCGGCGGAACAGACATGGTGAAGGTCGACTGGGTGCACGGTGACGCCAACGGCCTCGCGTTCCCCGCCCACCCCGAAGCGCTGCGGAAGGGCGGAACGGAGTTCCTCACCGAGGCGTTCCGCGCTTACGGTGTCTTGTCCGAAGACAACGAAGTGGTCGCGATCGAGCGCTTCGACCTGGTATCCGGCGGCAGCACCGGGCGCAAGGCAGTGCTGACCGTGCGGTACGCGCGCGAGCATCCCGACACGCGCACCGACCTGTTCGTGAAGTTCTCCCGCGACTTCGACGACGCCTTGCGTGATGTCGGGCGCACCCAGATGGAATCCGAGACCCGGTTCGCGGCGCTCACGCGCGCCGCGGCGTTTCCGATCGCGGTGCCGGCAACGGTTTTCGCCGACTTCCACCGCGAAACCGGCACGGGGTTGATGATCAGTCAGCGGATCGCGTTCGGCACCGGCGCGATCGAACCGCAGTACCACAAATGTCTCGACTACGAGATGCCCGAGCCGGCAACGCATTACCGGGCGTTGTTGACCGCGCTGGCGCGGCTGGCAGGAACCGAGCGGTCGGGTCGGCTGCCCGCGGACCTGCTCGCGCAGTTCCCGGTGGACCTGCGGGCGGCGACCGTGGGCCAACCGCCGGTGTATACCGCCGATCAACTCGAGCGCCGACTGCGCCGGCTCGTCGAATTCGTCGAACAGCACGAGGGCCTGTTCGCACGGAACGTGCGCTCGTCGTCGTTCCTGTCTCAGATGACCGCGGAGGCACCTCGGTTGATGAGGCGCGAAGCAGACGCGTGGCAGCAGCTGAGCGCCGACACCGACTACCTTGCGCTGTGCCACTGGAACGCCAACGTCGACAACGCCTGGTTCTGGCGCGACGACGACGGCGAGTTGCGCTGCGGGCTGATGGACTGGGGCTGCGTCAGCCGGATGCACGTGTCGATGGCGATATGGGGATCCCTGTCGGGAGCCGAGACATCGCTGTGGGACGACCATCTCGACGAGCTGCTCGAGATGTTCTGCAAGGAGGTGCTCGCAAGCGGTGGGCCGGACCTCGACCCCGCCACGGTGGAGCGGTCCTTGGTCGTGTACGCGACGTTAATGGGTGTCACCTGGCTGCTCGACGTGCCTGCGTTGATCCGCAAGCGGCTTCCCGACGCGGGCCCGCACACCACACGCACCGATCCGCGTATCCGGTCCGACGAGAGCGTGCGCGCGCCGTTGCAGATGCTGATCAATGTGCTGAACCTGTGGCAGACCCGCGGTGCGGCAGCGAAACTGGCTGGGCCTTAACGCATCAGCGCACGCACCTGTTCGCGAGCGAAGAACTCCTGGTCCTCACCCCATCCCTGTCGGCCGTCCCACCGCCAGTCGGTCAACGTCCAGAACGTCATCCGTCCGGGCCAGCCGAGCCAGCGCAACGCGGTACGCACCTCGCCTTCGGCGTGCAGGGCCCGGCCGTGGTCGTCTTCGGCGTCGAGCACCACCCGTGCCGGGGCGCCCGCGCGGCGGTCGAGCACGCGGCGCGCACCGGTGACGAGTTCGCCCACCGTCCCGTCGCGCAGCAGGTATCCGCCGATCACACGGTCGACACCAGAGCGGGTCGCCATCGTGATGGCATGCCAACTCGATTCGGCGTCGGCGATGGCCCACAGGTAGTCACCGGAGCGGCGGGCACCCGGGCGGTGCGGACCCCAGGTGCGGTCGCGCATCGAGAAGCAGTCGATGTCGAAGCGCTCGCCGTTCAGCGTCGCGGTGCCCCGCATGCGGCCCGGTTGGTCGAAGTGGCAGTGCTGCGGGGATGCCTCGCCAAGGACGTGCGGCGCCATCAGCGACGTCCACTCCAGGTCCAGGTCGAGCCCCAGCTCCGAGTAGGACAGCCGGTAGCGGTGCATCGGGTCCTCGACGACGTGACGCAGCGAGTTCGGGAGCTGGAAGTCGGTGAAATCCAGCGCCCCCGTGGGGGGTTGGATCCAGCGCCAGTCGTAGAACAGGCAGTCGTAGGTCTGTTCGCCACTGGGGTCCCACATCGCGGGCCCGCCGCCGCTGGTCCCGGTGCGGACGTCGTGGTAGTAGTACACGAACCCGTTGATGTCGCGTTCGGGGATCGCGAAGTTGAACCACCCGCTCTCGTTCCAATTCGGGTCAGCAGTGGCGGGGTGGAAGACCTCGTCGGCTGCAGTGATCGCGGCAGTTGTCATGGCGCTCAATCCGGGTACGTCACGGCGGTCAGCTTCTCGGACAACTGCCACAGCGCCTGGCGGTCCTCGGCTCGGTGCACCGCTACCGGTACCTTCGCGAAACCCACACCGCCACCCGCAGTCTCGTAGAAGCCGCGTGGACCGTAGTAGGCACCGCCTTCGGCGTCGGGTGATGTCGCGGCGTAGAGCGTCGGCTTGATCCCCTCGTCGACGTCGAGCCACATGAACGGCAGCAGGCGCCATGTGGCCCTGGTGAGCCGGGCGTTCAGGGTGGGTTTGTCCCGACCGTAGGAAGCGCCGCTGAGCAGGTTGGTCTTGCTCAAGCCGGGGTGCGCGGCGTTCGACATCACACCCCATCCGTGTGCGCGGCTGCGTTGATCGAGCTCCTTGGCGAACATCAGCTGTGCCAGCTTGGCCATCCCGTACGAGCGCATGGGCCGGTATCCGTGTTCGGCGTTGGGGTCGTCGAATGTCAATCCGCGCTGCGTGGCGGCGATGCTGCTCACGGTGACCACGCGGGCGGCTTCGGCGGCCCGCAGCAGCGGCAGCAGGTGTCCGGTCAGGGCGAAATGGCCGAGATGGTTCGCGCCGAACTGCAATTCGAAGCTGTCGTCGGTCGTCTGCCGCTGCGGCGGTGTCATCACGCCGGCGTTGTTGATGAGGATATCGATCGGACGACCTTCGGCGGCGAGCCGTTCACCTAGGGCGGCAACACTTTCCAGCGACGCCAGATCCAGCTGTGCTATGCGTGTGCTGGCCCGCGGGACGGCCTGGCGGATCTGCGCGATCGCGGCCTCCCCTTTGGCGTGGTTGCGGACCGCCAGGATCACGTCGGCGCCGGCCGCCGACAGCTCCTGCGCTAGCCCAAATCCGAGACCACTGTTGGCGCCGGTGACCACGGCGAGGCGACCCGACAGATCGGGCACGTGCAGTTCGAGCCCGCGGCTCATCGTGAGTTCCTGGAGACGGTCCGGCGGACAGGCGCCTGCCACAGGCCGGTGATCGCGTCGATGAGCCCTTCGGCGGCCCGCGGCCAGGGCGACCTCGCGAGCGGCCCGTGTTGCGCCAGCGCCCCTTCGTGTTCGGCGCAGGTGTGCATGAGCAGGTTGCGCGCCATCACGATCCGTTCGAAGCGGACCCGCTTGGGCAGTTCGGCCAGGCATCCTGTGATGCCGTCGATCACCTGCACCAGATGCGGGGACGACAGGGCGTCCTTGGTGACGACCTCGCGGTAACTCGGGTCGGCCATGGCTTGTGCGGCGAAGCGCGCGTACCAACTCGGGTTGCCGAGTTGGTCGAGGCGTTCGGTCAGCGGACGAACGAGGCAGTCGACCCAGTCCCGTAGGTCGGCGGAGGTACCGAGCTCGGCCAGCATCCTGGCGCGCAACTGTTCGATCGGCACCCGATGCTTGCTCTCGATCGCGCGCAAAAGGTCGGTGCGGGTGCCGAAGTGGTAGCAGACCGCGGCGTTGTTGCCCTGCGAAGCCGCCTCGCTGATCTGGCGGTTGGACACGGCGTGCATACCCCGTTCGGCAAAGAGGCGCTCGGCGGCAGCGAGCAATACTTCGCGCGTTCCTTCCGATCGATGTCCACTCAAGGGCCGGGCTGCGGTCACCGACCCAGTAGACACGGGCCCAACCATTAAATCAAGCGATTGATTTAGCGCCTCGGCGGCGTTAGCACGGTGTGAATCTCGCGAGATGTACCGGAGGGTCGCGGGATGCCGGCTACCACGACCCTGGCGTACAGTTCGCGAGTTCGTCAGGCTGCTTGCCCCGGCCCCGTCGCCGCACGACGATGAGACGATGTCGGCGTCAACGCGCGTTCTCGTGGCCGGGTCCGGGTTCGCCGGACTGTGGGCCGCCCTCGGCGCGGCGCGCCGCCTCGACGAACTCGGCGTGCGCACGGTGGACGTCACCGTCGTCAGTCCCAAGCCGTATCACGATATCCGGGTGCGCAACTACGAAGCAGACCTCACACCGTGTCGAATTGCGCTGTCGCAGTTGCTCGATCCCGTCGGCGTCGGGCACGTGTCCGCCGAAGTGACCGCAATCGACCCGGCGGCCGCGACGCTGGGCACTGCCGACGGAGCGACGTTGCCCTATGACCGCCTCGTGCTGGCGGTGGGCAGTCGCGTCGTCAAACCCGGCATTCCGGGGCTGACCGAGTTCGGGTTCGACGTCGACACCTACGACGCCGCGCAAAAACTGCACACGCACCTTCGCACGCTGCGGGCCGACGACCCCGCGTCGGCGACGGCCGTCGTCGTCGGTGCTGGCCTCACCGGCGTCGAAACGGCCAGCGAGCTACCCGCGATGCTGGCGGACGCCCTCGGTCCGGACTCGATACCGCGGGTGGTGCTCGTCGACCGGAATGCCCGCGTCGGCTCCGACATGGGCACATCGGCGCGGCCGGTCATCGAGAAAGCGTTGCGCGACAACGGCGTCGAGGCGATCACCGGAGCGGGCGTCACCGCGGTCGGCGAGCGCAGCGTCACCCTGTCGACGGGTGAGGTCATCGACACGGCCACCGTCGTCTGGTGTGCCGGTATGCGCGCTCATCCGCTGACGAGCCAGCTGGGTGTGCCGCTGGACCGGCTCGGCCGCCTTCCGGTCGACGACTATCTACGGGCCGACGGCGTGAATGGCGTGTTCGCGGCGGGTGACGTGGCCGTCGCGCGGATGGACGACGAGCACATGTCGGTGATGTCGTGTCAACACGGCCGGCCGATGGGTCGGTATGCGGGCTACAACGTCATCGGCGACCTGTTGGGCCTGCCCATGCGGACGCTTCGGATTCCGTGGTACGTCACCGTGCTCGACCTCGGCCCGGCCGGTGCGGTGTACACCGAGGGTTGGGACCGCCGCGTCGTCAGCACCGGCGCGGCGGCCAAGGCGACGAAGCGGATCATCAACGGCCAGCGCATCTATCCCCCGCTGACCGGTGACCGGGCGGCGCTGCTGGCCGCGGCGGCACCGGAACTGCAGACGGCGCCCGTGTACGAGCAGTGACTACTTGCCGTTTCGCCCACGGTGCCTGCAGCCCGGCCAGCAGCACGGGCGGCGCTTGCCTTCTTCGAGTTCTTCCTGGGTCCGCCGTATCCGGCGTTCGCGGGTCTTCTCCTGCTTGGCGTCCTCCACCCAGCAGATGAACTCGTTGCGCGCCAGCGGGGTGATGTCGTTCCACGCGGCGAGCGCGGTGTCGTTGGCGAGCAATGCCTTACGCAGATCGGTCGGCAGCGTGTGCACCACGCCGCCGGAGACTCGCGAACTTCCCATGGGCGCAGGATAGACGGCGGGAAGGCAGACTGGCCGCATGCGGTCGGGTTTGACTATCGGAGAGTTCGCCACGGTGACGCACCTGAGCGTGCGGACTCTGCGCCGATACCACGAGGCCAAACTGCTCGAGCCCGCCTGCGTCGACCCGTCCACCGGGTACCGCTACTACTCCGCCGAACAGATACCGACCGCCCAGGTGATCCACCGGCTGCGCCAGCTCGACGTGCCGCTCGCCGAAGTCCGGGCCATCCTCGACACCGAGGATCCGCAGAGGCGTGCCGAGGTGATCGCCGGTCATGTGCGGCGGCTGGAGGCCGAGCTGGACCGGACGCGCGCAGCTGTCGTCTCCCTACGCCGGTTGTTGAACCCGTCGCCTGCCGACCTGGAGGTCGAGCTGCGGTCGGTTCCCGCCCGGCGGGTCGCCGCGATCACCGGTCTTGTCCGGCTCGACGATTCGCTTGCGTGGTATGACGCGGCGATGGCCGAACTGGATGCCGCGTTCCCCGAAGCCGAGCGCACCGGACCGCCCGGCGGGCGGTACGCCAACGAACTGTTCACCCAGTCCGTCGGGACGATGACGGTCTTCCGGCCGGTGCGCTCCCCGCGGGCGTCCGGCCGCATCGAGGTCGTGCAGCTTCCGCCCGTCGATCTCGTCGTCGCCGTCCACGAAGGTCCGCACGACGATCTCGACGTCACCTACGGCCGTCTCGGAGCCTGGGTGGTGCACAATGCGCTCGCTGTCGACGGGCCGATCCGCGAAACCTACGTGGTGGGCCCTCGCGACACGAGGGACCCGGCCCGGTGGCGAACCGAGATCGGCTGGCCCGTGTTTCGGGTCGCCCCAGATCTCACCTGATTTCCGCGTCAGCTTTCAGTTGGGGAAATCCGCTCCTCGGGACAGCTTTTCGTGTGCTCGGACCTCGGCGAGGGATTCTTCGAGTGTGCCCACGACGGTGTCGTAGCCGCTGCTGCCGAGGATGAGCCGCCGGGGCGGCGGGTCTTCGGCCAGGGCCGCGATGACCGCGCGCACCCCGCGTCGGGGATCACCCGGCTGAGCACCGTCCTGTTCGGCCATCGCGTCGCGCACCTGCTCGAGCAGAGTGCCGTACTCGGGAATGGACTCCTCGATCTGTTCGTGGCCGAAGCCGGCGTAGGCACGGGTGCGAAACGCTCCGGGTTCGACCGCCATGACGCGGATGCCCAGCGGTTCGACCTCGTCGCGGAGAACCTCGGTGATCGCCTCGATCGCGGCTTTCGTTGCGCTGTAGTGACCGAAGCCGGTGACGCCGCGCAATCCGGCGACCGAGGACATGTTGACGACCCACCCGCTGCCCCTGGCACGCATACCGGGCAGCGCCGCGCGAAGCACCGACAGCACCGCGAAGAAGTTGAGCTCGAACATCTTTCGGACCGCGGCGTCCGCCGTGCCCTCGATTGACCCGAACCAGCCGCGGCCGGCGTTGTTGACCAGGACGTCGATACCGCCGAAGTGCTCCTCGGTGGCGCGCACCGCCTCCCGCACCTGCTCGGTGTCGGTGACGTCGAGCGGCAGCACGAGGACGCGCTCGCCGTGCTGTTGCGCCCAGTCGGTCAGCTCGGCCGGGCGGCGGGCGGTCAGCGCGACCCGGTCGCCGATCTCGAGAGCGGCGTCGGCGAACGCCATCCCGAACCCGCCTGGGGTGCCTCCGGTGATGAACCACGTCCTCGTCACGGTTCGATCACCAAGCGGCTGATGAGTTCGCCGTCGACAGTGAAGCGGAAGTGCAGGTCTGCCACGCCACCGGGAAAGTCGCCTTCCAGGTGCTGGATGACATCGAGGTGTGCGCCGCCGAGGCGGGTCGCGCTGACGAGTTCGGTGGAGTAGGTGTATCCGCTGGCGGCGTTGCGCAGCCAGTCGGCGATCTCACCGTGGCCGCGGTAGGTGTGCCCTTCGTCGGTGACGGTGGCGTCGACCGTGAAGGCCGTCAGCGCGGTCGTGACGTCGCGGTGGGCGGTGAGATAGGTCGCGACCGCCCAGGGCAGTTCGTCCCGTGAAATAGCGGTGCCGTCGCTCTGTTGCATTGCCATGCGCCCATCTTCGAGTCTCCCCCAGGGAGAGGGTCAAGACGATGCGGAACCACGGGGCTTACAGTCCCATCGCGTCATACCCGCCCGCATTGGGTACTAGAGGCGCGACACTAGCGGCACCGGTGCCGTACGAGATTCCAGGAGAACAGCGATGTCGACCGACACCAACCAGAAACCCACGACCGTGTCGCCGGCCAACGTGGCCGCCATGTTCTTCGACCGCGTTGGGAAGTCCGCCGACCGGGAGGCGTTCCGCAGGCGTGATGGGGATCGGTGGGTTTCGCTTACCTGGCGAGAGGCCGCCGAACAGGTAGAGGCGGTGGCGGCCGGGCTACTGGCACTGGGCATCCAGCCCGAGGAACGTGTCGCGATCGCCTCGAGCACGCGGTACGAATGGATTCTCGCGGATCTCGCGGTCATGTGCGCCGGAGCGGCCACCACCACGGTGTACCCGACGACCAACGCGCCCGACACCGCCTACATTCTGAGCGATTCGGAATCTCGCGTCGTGTTCGCCGAGGACGAGACGCAACTGGAGAAGCTCAAGGAGCGGCGCGACGACCTGCCGCGCCTCGAGAAGGTGGTGCTTTTCGACGGTGCCGGCGACGGGGACCAGGTCACCACCATCGCCGAGTTGATCGACGTCGGAACCAAGTACCTCGCCGATCACCCCGAGTGCGTGCGGACAACCGCGGACTCGATCAAGCCCGAAATGTTGGCGACACTGATCTACACGTCCGGGACGACCGGCAAGCCCAAAGGTGTGAGGCTGCCGCACCGGGCGTGGGTGTACGAGGGCAACACCATCGCCGACTTCGGCATCCTGGGCGAGGACGACCTGCAGCTGTTGTGGCTGCCGCTGGCCCACGCGTTCGGCAAGGTATTGATCACGGCCCAGCTGGCGTGCGGCTTCGCCAGCGCGATCGACGGCCGCGTCGACAAGATCGTTCCGAACATGGCCGAGGTGAAGCCGACGTTCATGGGCGCTGCTCCGCGCATCTTCGAGAAGGCCCACGCGAAGGTCACCTCCTCTCAGGAGGGTGTGAAGGAGAAGCTCTTCGAAGCCGCCTTCGCCGTGGGACGCAATGCCGACCGGCACCGGCTGAAGGGTGAGGACGTACCGCTTCCGCTGAAGATCGCGCACGCCGCGTTCGACCGCTTGGTCTTCAGTAAGGTGCGCGACGTGTTCGGCGGGCGCATCAAGTTCTTCATCTCCGGCTCCGCTCCGCTGAACCGCGATATCGCCGAATGGTTCCACGCCGCTGGCCTGTTGATCCTGGAGGGCTACGGCCTGACCGAAACCGCGGCCGGTGCGTTCATCAACCGGCCCGACAACTACAAGCTGGGCACCGTCGGGCAGGTGTTCGACGGCACGTCGGTGCGTCTCTCCGATGACGGCGAGGTGCAGGTGCAGGGCCCGTGTGTGATGGACGGGTACCACAACCTGCCCGACAAGACGGCCGAGACGTTCACCGACGACGGGTGGCTGCGCACCGGGGACCGGGGCAAGTTGGACGAGGACGGCTTCCTGACGGTCACCGGTCGGATCAAGGAATTGTTCAAGACCTCGGGCGGAAAGTACGTTGCGCCGCCGGCCATCGAGGGCAAGTTCATGGCCCTGTGCCCGTATGCGGGTCACATGCTCGTCTTCGGCGAATCCCGCAACTTCTGCGTCGCGCTGATCACGCTGGATCCCGATGCGCTGTCGGGGTGGGCCGAGCAGAACGGCCTCGGCGGAAAGTCGTACTCGGAGCTGGTGAAGTCGGATGCGGTGCGCGACATGGTCGGGGGGTACGTCGACGAGCTCAACTCGCAACTGAATCGATGGGAAACGATCAAGAAGTGGGAGCTGCTGGACCACGACCTGTCGATCGAAAACGGTGAGCTGACACCGTCGTTGAAGGTAAAGCGGGGCGTCGTCGAGAAACAGAACCAGGAGCTGCTCGACTCGTTCTACTCCTGAGGCGGGTAGCGCCTGAGCCGGGTAGCGCTAACTCCAGTAACCCTGGTGCGGTTGTGCCGCTTCGTCTTCGAGCAGTGGGCCGACGATGGTGATCGGCCGCTGTCCGTGAGCGAGTACCTCACGGCAGGGCAGAGAGAAGGTCGGGTTCTTCGGATTGTTGCCGGTGAGTGCGAGCAGCCGATGCTCAGGCATGCCGTAGACAATTCTTCCGATGCCGGTCCAGTACGCAGCTCCTGCGCACATCGCGCACGGCTCAGCGCTGGCGTACAAAGTCGCCGTGTTCATTCCGTCGTCGCCCAGCACGTGCCAGGCAGCCGCAGTGGAGACGACCTCGGCGTGACGCGTCGGATCGCCGTCTGGCAGCGCCGATTCGTTGCCTCGCTCGACGATCACGTTGCCACCGGCATCCGCGACGAGAGCACCGAACGGGGTGTTGCCGTTCGCCCTTGCTTCGTTGGCTAGTGCGAAAGTCCGCCTGAGGAGCGCGAGGTCGGCTTCAGTTGCCGACGGTTGGGCACTAGCAGGAGTCCCACTCGTGTACGGCGAAGAGAGCATGCCCGCCAACAAGCCCGCACCGAGGAGTACTGCGCGGCTCTGTAAGAGATGCATGGTCGAGGACACTAGCCCTGGTCGGCACGCCGATTTCTCAAACTGTCGATATAGAACTGCCGATTGACGGGAACGCCCCCTCCCCGCACCCATCACCGCACGCCCCAGCACAACCTGCAGCGACGGGTCTGTCGGATTCCGATCGCAGGCGCTCATCTTGGTGCCCGTGCCAACAGATTGTGACCCTGCCAGAAAGTTTGGGTCAGTGGATTTGTCGGGGGTCGAATGTATGTTCGAAGTATGTCGGGTGATGACCTGCAGGCCGCGGTGACTACGTTGCGTGCGGCCTTTGAGGATGCGGCGGCCTGTGACGTCGACTTGCTGACCCGCCAGGATCTCGTCATGGCCCTTGATGAGCTCGAAGCTCTCGGGTGCCAACTGCCCGCGATGCGCCACCGCTTGCTCGCCCGCCTGCAGGTCGAGGCGACGCCGCAACAGATGGGTGCGAAATCGTGGAAAGAGGTGTTGACGGTCCGCTGGCGGATCTCGACTACCGAGGCCAACCGGCGCTTGACCGAAGCTGCCCTGCTGGCGCCGCGTCAGGGGTTGACCGGGCCGTCGTTGCCGCCGGTGTTGCCCGCGACGGCTGTCGCGCAGGCTCATGGGCTGATCAACGGCGAGCATGTGGACGTCATCCGCAAGGCCGTTGACAGGTTGCCCGGATTCGTCGATGCGGCCACCCGCGAGCAGTTCGAGGTCGACCTGGTCCGCACGGCGGTCGGCG